>JAQBWJ010000041.1 GCA_027625215.1 Candidatus Poribacteria bacterium | reverse complement strand
GGGTTCATTCCCGGCGTGCGACCGGGACGCCAGACGGCGCGTTATCTCGACCGCACGCTTAGCCGTATTTCGTTGCCCGGCGCGGTGTTCTTAGCGGGAATTGCGATCCTGCCGTTCTGGTTCGTTGACGCCGTCAGCGGCGAGCAGTTGCAGTTGAGCGGGATCGGCGGCACGTCGATCCTCATCGTGGTCGGGGTCGCGCTTGACCGGATGCAGTGGTTGGATGCCCAACTCAGAACGTCGAACTACGACGGGCTGTTGAAGGGTGGAAAGATGCGGGGACGCAGGAGTTAAGGTACCGTCCGACGAGAGGGTGACATGGCGGAGCGGTTCTGCGCCGCTCAGCCCCCGAGGCTTCACGAAGGACGGACGACGATGCGATTGGTCATATTCGGTCCTCCGGCGGTCGGCAAAGGCACTCAGGCATCGCGGCTCTCGCATCATTATGAAGTGGCGCACGTTTCGACGGGAGACACGCTGCGGCAGGCGATCCGTCAAGGCGGACAGGTCGCGCAACGGATCCGCGATTTCATTGATCGCGGGAACCTCGTCCCCGACGAGATGGCGGCGGAGATCATCGAGCGACGGCTGATTCAACCGGACTGCCGAGCAGGGTTCATCCTCGACGGCTTTCCGCGCACGATGAGCCAAGCGGAAACGCTCGCGTCGATGATGACACGGCGGCGAATCGCGCTCGACGCGGCGATCTTCCTCGATGCGGACGATGAGGTGATCGTGGAGCGAGTGTCGGGGCGTCGCGTTTGCCCGTTGTGCGGGCGGTCGTATCACATTGAGTTTGCGCCGCCGAAACGCTCCGGTCACTGCGACGACGACGCGGAACGGCTCGAACAGCGACAGGACGATCAACCCGTTGCCGTTCGCAAACGGCTTGAAATCTACGCAACGGAGACGGCTCCGCTGCGAGAGTATTACGAGGGCAGAGAGTTGCTTGTGCCGATAGACGGCACTCAGGACGCGGACGCGGTGACAAAGGCGATCATGGAGGCGCTCCATCGCCTGCCGACGACTGCGAGAGACAGACGCGCAGAAGTGTAGTCGCGGCAATCGGGGACACAAAACGAATCGAGGACACGCAATGGCTGGCGGCATCGAGACTGAAGGCACCGTCATGGAAAAGTTTCCGAACGCCCAGTTCAAAGTGAAGTTGGAAAACGGACACGAGATTCTCGCGCACATCTCCGGCAAGATGCGGATCAACTACATCAAGATTGTGCCGGGCGACCGCGTGAAGATCGAAATGTCCCCGTACGATTTGACGCGCGGACGTATCCTGCACCGCGAGAACCGCTGATCGAAGGAGCGCGGCGTTAGAGATGCTCAATAACGCCGCCGAATTGGAGTGAAGGCATGAAAGTACGCTCATCCGTGAAGAAGATTTGCCCCAACTGCCGCGTGGTTCGGCGCAAGGGCGTTGTTCGCGTCCAATGCACGAATCCGCGTCACAAACAGCGTCAGGGCTAAGCGAAAGTAGGGAGGACGACCCAAGAATGGCACGTATCGCAGGCGTGGAACTGCCGCGCAACAAACGAATCGATGTCGCGCTGACCTACATCTTCGGCATCAGCCACTTCACCGCCGCGAAAATCGTCGAGCACATCGAACTCGACGCGGCGACGAAGGCGGACGAACTGACCGAAGACGACGTGAACCGTCTCCGCGACGCGATTGAGCGTCTCGACGAGATTCTCCCGCAGAAGGAAGGCACGTTCTTCAACACGCAGATCGAAGGGGATTTGCGTCGCGCGCGGGAAATGAACGTCAAGCGGCTGATGGACATCAACTGCTATCGCGGGTTGCGCCATCGTCGCGGGTTGCCGTGTCGCGGTCAGCGCACCAGCACGAACGCCCGCACGCGCAAGGGCAAAGCGAAGACGATCGGCGTCGGGCGCAAGGCGAAGGTCAAACATTAATCCGCTGAGCACAGGGTTTTTAAGGGGATCGATTTGGTCAGGCAAAGAGGCGGCGCGCGGGCTCGTCGTCGTGAGAAGCGACAGGTGATGAACGGCGTCGCGCACATCAAAACGTCGTTCAATAACACGATCATCACGATCACCGACGAACGCGGCGACACGTTGTCGTGGGCGGCGGGCGGTCACGCGGGCGCGTTCAAAGGTTCGCGCAAGAGCACGCCGTTCGCGGCGCAGCAGGCGGCTGAAGCGGCGGCGCGCGCGGCAATCGACAATCACGGTTTGCGGCGCGTCGAGGTGTGGGTGAAAGGTCCCGGCTCCGGCAGAGAGTCCGCGATTCGGACGCTGCAAGCGTCGGGGTTGGACATCACGCTCATCAAAGACGTGACGCCCGTGCCGCACAACGGCTGCCGTCCGCCGAAGCGACGCCGCATCTAGCGACGCATGTCATTCTGAACGAAGTGAAGAATCCCGGATGTAGCGGGTGGTAATCGAGATTCTTCGGCAGTCGCCTCAGAATGACACTGGGAGAGCTCCGAAGCACCACGTTTTCCGAGGGGATGCGCCGATCATGCTATTAGACAAAATGGAGATGCCGAAGCGATTGGTCGCCGACGTGGACACGTTGCGACATGACTACGGGCAGTTTTTCGCGGAACCGCTGGAGCGCGGGTTCGGGATCACGCTGGGGAACGCGCTGCGTCGCGTGTTGCTGTCGTCGTTGCCGGGCGCGGCGATTACCGCCGTGCAGATCGACGGCGTGCCGCACGAGTTCTCGACGTTGCCGGGCATCGCGGAAGATATCGTTCAGATCGTGCTGAACCTGAAAGAGATCCGCTTCCGCACCGACACGAACCGCACGTTCACCTGCAAACTGGTGCGCGACAGCGAAGGTGAAGTGACGGCGGCGGACATTCAAACGCCCGCCGACCTCGAAGTCGTCAACCCCGATCAACACATCGCCTATCTTGACGAGGGCGGCGCGTTGGACATGGCGCTCGAAATCCAAGTGGGGCACGGCTTCCAAGTTGCCGACTACGACAAGACGAAGGACCGTCCCATCGGTTACATCCCGGTGGACGCGATCTTCTCGCCGGTGAGCAAGGCGAACTTCCACGTCGAAGCGACGCGCGTCGGTCAGCAGACGGACTTCGACCGCCTCGTGTTGGAAGTGTGGACGGACAGCAGCGTGTCGCCGAAGGACGCGATCACGAAGGCGTCGGCGATCCTGATCGACCACCTGAACCTGTTCTGCGAGTTCGACGAGACGTACGTCGAAGAGGTGGAAGAGGAGACGCCGGAAGAGCGTCAACTGCGGGCGATCCTCGACAAGCCGGTGGCGGAACTGGAATTGCCCGTCCGCGCGGCGAACTGCATGGAATCCGAAGGCATCCGCACTGTGCGCGACCTCGTGTCGCGTTCGGAGAAGGACATGCTGCACGTCAAAAACTTCGGGCGCAAGTCGCTGGCGGAAGTGAAAGACATTCTCAAAGGGCTGAACCTCGAATTCGGGATGAAACTTCCCGACTAATCTCCGAATCCTCCGAATGACGAAGAAATCAGGGAACGATGCGACATCTAAAAGGCTACAAAAAACTCGGACGCACAAGCGAACACCGCAAGGCGTTGTTTGCGAATCAGGCGACCGCGTTGATCCGACACGGGCGCATCCGCACGACGGAGCCGAAGGCGAAAGCCCTGCGTCCTATCGTTGAGAAACTGGTCACGCACGCGAAGAAGGCGAACTTGTTGCCGAACGAAGGCGGCAAACTCGCCGCCGGAGCGATTCACAAGCGACGCCTCGTGGGCGAAACGATCCGCGACCGCGACATGCTGCACAAGTTGTTCACCGAGATCGCGCCGCGCTACGCGGATCGACCGGGCGGCTACTTGCGGATCATCAAACTCGACCGTCGGCTGGGCGACAACGCGCCGGAAGCGTTGATCGAGTTCGTACAAGACTGATCGGACGCCGCCGCTCAAGCGACTAAGAATGAAACGGGCGAGACAACGTCGAGTGTCTCGCCCGTTTTGCATGTCAATTCAAAAGAGACTGTCACGCGGTCATCCGCGCCTGCGCGTCCTCGACGGTCAACGCGCCGGGACCGAAGATGATCGGGAAGCCGGGGTGGTCCGGCGCGTCCAGCCGATGCACCTTCCCGTCGATATAGCAGACGCTGAACCCGCGCCGCGACCGATCCGTCTTGTTGATGTCCGACCGATGCAGCAGGAAGTTGTGCAGTACGGCGACCTGCCCGATCTCCAGTTCGAGGAACACGGAGGTCTTCGCGTACGCCTCCTCGTGTTCTTTCGAGATCGTGTGTCCACGCTCCGAGAGCAGCCCCAACTTGTGTGATCCCGGCACGACCTCGACGCAGCCGTTCTCGATGGTCGCGGCGTCGAGCGCGTTCCAGACGGTGAGGAAGTCGTTGCCGTCCACACTGGAGAGCCGCCAGCCCGTGCCGCCGTCCTGATGGTAGGGCAGCACCGTGCCGAGTTTCGGGGGCTTGTTCATGAACATCGCGCGGTACACCCGCACCTGTTCGCCCATCATCTGTTTCGTGATGCCGCGAAAGACGGGGTGTTGCATGTACTGGAGGAACAGCGGGTCGTTCTCCCAGCCTTCGATCTTGCGGTAGTTGTCGGAGGGTCCGTCGAACTTGCCGCCGGGACCGAGCTTGTACTCCGAGCCGCCGATATCTTTCTGGAACCACATCCCCTCGTGCTGGATGCGTCCTTGTGTGATGTCGTCGCACCGCTGGCGGAGCGCTTCGAACTCCGTCGGCGAGACGACGGGGTCGAGGATGACGTAGCCGTTTTCTTGGAAGTGGTCGAGTTGGTCAGGCGTCAGCATGGTGAGCCTCGTTCATAGTTTGTTTGCCTTAGATTCGGTCCGAACACGTTTGGCGAATTCCTCAAGGTCTTTACTGACATAACGAATTACAAGTTCTACTTTGTCACTTCCTACGGCGGGTTGATTCCTGAAAACACGCACCAAAACGAGAGTAGTATCAGTTTCCCATGACGATTCAATTTCAAGCAAGCCATTTAATCCACGAAGCCCAATATGCCACGTATCTACATTATCTTTGTCGACTCGTATATACTCTCCAGACAACGCGTCATAGACGGTTTTAAATTTTTCTGGTTCCCGTATCCAATTTACGCTGCGTGTTCCTTCACCATATCTTCCGTTGAGCGCTTGCTCCAATTCAGCAAACAAATGGACATACCGAGTGACGTTTACATTCCTATCATTCAGAATATATTGACCTTCAACGAGCTTACCATCAACACATTCGAACTGTGTACGGAATTGCGCTTCGAGAAGTGTATCGTTCTTCCAGAGCACAATGCTGGTATCCGATTCCGTCTTTGTAAGGCCCGTCTCGGCATCCATAACTTGCGCGATTGAAGAACCCCACTTTACGTCTCTGAATCCTGTGACCTCTATATCGTCGGAATCAGGGATATAAGCCCATGTCCCATCATCCCTCAATGTAACTTTTTGACCATCTTGGGTTATCGCCGTTGTATCGCCATAACAGATGACCACGAAACTCAGAATCATCGATAGGGTGATAAGGATGCGACGCATAGAATATCCCTAAGGCTATGTTATGGACGGGTGAGAAGGCTTATTGTAGTACTGGATGTCGATCTGCTCCGTGAATCGCTGGATGGCGTGAGAATATCGGTTGTCGAAGAGGCGGTTTCGTTCGTAGATGTTCGCGTAGTTTGACGATCTGTTTCACGCGAATAAAACGAGAGCAGGCTCGCAGTTGTCGATGTCGTGCCTCGCGCCGTTTCGCCAGATGTCTGCCCTAGCGTTCTGCGTGAACTGCGATTCCAATCAAACGTAGTCGTCTTCGATTCGGATTTCATTACCGAGCGTTGAGCAGGGTAAGACATTCGGAGCGTTGTTTGATTGTTGAAATCAAGCGAATCAAAGAGCCTGGTGGCTACACTCGATTGATTTGATGTGGAAGGAAAAGATTCGCCCGACGCTTTGCTTGGACTCGTATACGTGGAGTGAGTCGGATAGGAAAATGAGTAAGACGGAGTAGAGTTCCGACTGTAATAATTCTTGAGATATGTGAATGGATCGCCGGGAGTGATTTCCCCAGTATTCGGGTTGTAGTTGCCCGGATATGAGTAGTTGTTATAGGGGATACCGTCGGGAGCCGTGCGATAGTGCGGGCTCACGTAGGTTCCATTCTTACGAAAGTACCCGCGCACTCGAACACGTCCGTCCGCGTTGGCAACAAACAGCCCGATACAAAGCGCGGCGACGATCAACCCAACGATTCGCCGAAAATGCACGAGTTGTCTCATATCCATTCCAAACGCGGATACTTCGGTAACTCAAGAGTCCCTCAAGACAATAACATCCGCATCGGATGTCGGCAACGATTTCCCTCCGATTTCACCCCTGCGAGAACGGGAACGTCCCCTCGTACCCGCGCGGACGCGAGACGAACCACGAGCGGTCGTGCATCGGCGTCAGTTGGTAGTGGCAGACGAGGTTGCTGCGTTCCATGTCGTCGCGCTCCTTGCCGCCCTGATGGGGGATGTGGCTCAGGAAAACAACGGCGTCGCCCGCTTTGGGGTAGATCGTGAGGTGCTCCTGCGCGTAGCACCACTCCTCGAACTTCGGGTGGTCGAGCGGGCTGAGGTGCTTCGGCTCCGACTTGTGACCGTCCTTGACGAACCGCAGGAAGCCCTCGCCGGGCGCGTTGTCTTGGAAATAGAAGGACGTGTTCATGGCGATGGGCTGTACGGCGTAGCGGTACTTGGCGATCTCGCGCTGTTCGTTCCAGTAGCCGTAGAAGTCCATGTGCCACTCTTGGAGGTACTTGCCGGGGTTGATGTGCGCGCGGAAACTCCGCAACTGACACTGCTTGCCCATCATGCCCTCGAGGTACGGGCGCACGCTCGAATGCCCGACGAACGCCGCGTAGTGCTGCGGCTCGCGGTCAAGCAGCGAGTCGAACCACATGTTGCCGACGGCGTTCAGCCCTTCCTCCCAGCCTTGCTCGCGGGCGAAGTTGATCCGTTGGCGGGTCTTCTCCGTCTCCTCCGGTGTCATCGCGCCTTCGATGTGGAGGAACCCGACCTCTTCCAGTTCGTCCAGTTTCGCCTCGATGTCGATCATCGCTCCGCTATCCTTTCCCCTTGACCGTTCGTTCGCCCCTCCGATGCCTTTCATCTCGCGCGTACCTTAACTCGCCGACCGAGTTTCGTCAATCAATCCGATCTCTTGCAAGGGTGATTCGGTCTTGAGATCGAATAGGTGGAATATCGTGGAACATGATGAAACACGGTGGAACATCGTGAAACAAAATGAAACACGTTTTCTAGCCGGATCTCCTTCTAAACCTTGATGAACACTGAATTGTCCGATGGAACAAGCGGATTCGTGTTCCACGACATGAGAACGTTCGGTGTTCGAGACAACATGAAAACCGAACGACCCCCATTGCGCGAACCCCGCATCAATGTTCCCATACCGACCAACGACCGCAACTCCATCGCCTTCACGCAGGAAACGGGACTCGACGAATGGCGACCTACGACGGCATCATTCTCGGCGCGGGACACAACGGGCTGATCCTTCAAGCGTACTTGGGAAAAGCGGGACTCCGCACCCTCTCGCTCGACCGCAACCCCGAACCCGGCGGCGGACTCGCAACGGTAGAATACCCAACCGGATCAGGCTTTCTCCACAACACCCACTCGTTTTTTCATCGCGGGGTGACAGGACTTCCTTGGTATACCGGCCTTGATCTGGCGCGTCACGGAGCGAACTACGTCGAACCGCCGCGCAACGTCGCCTTGCTTCTCCGCGACGGCAACGCGCTTGAATGGCACGTCGAGTTCGACCGCACGGTGGACTCGTTCGCGCAGTTCAGCCGCCACGACGCCGACAGCCTCAAACGTTGGCGCGACGATTTTCGTCCCATCGTGCGCGACATCCTCATCCCCGAAGCGCAGTCCGCGCCGTCGCCGCCGGACGAACGCCGTCGCCGCCTCGAACAGACGCCCGAAGGCAGACTGCTCCTCAAAACAAGCAAGATGTCGCCGCTGGAGTTCGTTCGGCGGGAGTTCACCCACCCGGTGATTCAGGCGGGGTTGCTGTTCTTCAACGGGTTGCGCGAGGTCGATCTGCGGGCGAAGGGGTTTGGGCATCACATCCCGTTTTTGCTGGCGAGCGACGGGAAGGCGCAGATGTGTCTCGGCGGGTCGGCGAATCTGGGTCGCGCGCTTGTCTCCGCCGTCGAGGAATCAGGCGGGAAGGTGAAGTGCGGTGTTTCGTTAAAGCGGATTCTTGTCGAAGGTGGGAAGGCGGTTGGGGTCGAAACGACGGACGGCGAGGTGTTCCGCGCGACGCGGTTCGTCGCATCCAGCCTGAACCCGCAACAGACGTTCCTCGACCTGATCGAACCCAACGCGCTCCCCGACGAATGGCGCACGCACGCGGAGGCGTTTCAATACAACCTGCTCGCGCCGCTGTTCGGGCTGCACCTTTGTCTCTCCGAGCCGCCGGATTACGGCTCGCCCGCCGGGAATGAGTCGCTCATGGTGATTTTGGGGCTGGAGGAGGCGGGTCAATTCGATGAGATCGTCCGCCATCACGAAAACGGGACGATCCCGCCGACGGTGATGTGGGGCGCATGTCCGACGCGGTTCGACCCGTCTCAGGCTCCTCTCGGACACCACTCCGCCTTCATGTGGGAGAAACTGCCCTACCGACTAAACGGCGACCCGCTCAACTGGGAACGCGCCGCCTTGCAACACGGGCAGGATGTTCTTCAGATGTGGGGCGAATACGCGCCGAACCTGAACGACGCGGTGATCGACTCGTTCACACGCACGCCTCTCGACACGGCGCGTCGGCTGCCGAATATGCGCGGCGGCGATCTGCTCGTCGGGGCGTTCACGAACGGGCAGGTGGGGTACAACCGCCCCTTCCCCGGCGCGGGACACTACCGGACGCCGATCAACGGGCTGTACCTTTGCGGATCATGCTGTCATCCGGGCGGGAACGTGACAGGATTGCCGGGCTTCAACGCGGCAAAGGTCCTACTCGCCGATCTCGGCGGGTGAGGGGATTTCGTGGTATCATCCTTGCGTATGAAGGGAGTCCGCTTTGATGAAGACATTGACCATCGAACTGAACCTGCCGGAACCGCTCGCCGAACAAGCGGAATCCGAAGGGCTGCTGACCGCTGAAGCGATTAAGACCTTGCTGCAAGAGGAAATCCGAC
>JAQBWJ010000040.1 GCA_027625215.1 Candidatus Poribacteria bacterium | reverse complement strand
GCCCAACGCCTGTTCGACAGCAGCGACCCCGAAACGCGCCGCTACGCCCGCATCATCTTCGCCCTGGCGACCCGCAACGCGGAATCGTTGGTGAAAACGCCGCGCGAGGGGTTGGAAGTCACGCTGAAGGCGCGTCTCTGCGCGTCGGAGGTGAGCGATTCCGCCTTGATCGGTCAAGTGGATTGGCGACCGCTGTTCGCGCGGTTCGCGGACGGATTGGTCGCGGAAGTCGAAGACAGTTCGAGGCGGCTGCCGCAAGACCGCATCGAGGAAGCGTCTTCAGCCCGCGACCTGCTGAAACGGGTCTACGAACTGACGAAGATCGACTCGGTGATACCCTCTATTGTGAAGATCACGATCTTCCAAGCGCGGTCGCTCGTGACGCTCGGACGCAAAGCGGTGCTCCCGACGGACAACACCTACTTCGGGGAGTACGACGCGGAGGCGCTCGACCTGCTCCACGAAACGCTGTCGCTCGCGCCCGATCACGTCCTGCTGCAACAGGAGACGGCGCAACTCCGACTGAGGCGCGGGCTCGTCGCGGCGGAACGCGGCAGGCTGAACGAAGCGTTGATCGACTTCGCCCGCGCCCACGAACTCGACCCCGTAAGCCACCGCATCGCCACGACCTACGCCAACTTCATGATGGAACAAGCGAACCGCATGTGGATGGACCCGCGCCCTGAATCGCAGCGGGAGGCGTTGTCGCTGGCGTACCGGGTGCTCTCGACGAACCCGGCGGACGCGCAACTATTGTCGCGCTGCTCGCGGTTCCTCGATCTGCCGGACGCGCACGAACTCCGCTCAACGCCGGAATACCGCCGCCTTGCGACGCTGTTCCTGCGGTACGCCCACGACGGGAGCCATGAATAAGATGAAAGACCGACGCGACCGCCCCGTCACGAAATCGGACATTCCGACCGTCCAACTGATCCGCGACCCGCGCGACGTGCGAGAGTTGATGACGGACGTGCTCGGCATCACGCTTGAGGCGGGCATCGAGGACGCGCGTCGGGGCATCGAGCGGTCGCTGGAAACGTCGAATATTCTCGGTCGGCGCAAGCGGGAACAGGCGTGGCGCAACCTTCAAGAGCCGCTGAACCGTCTGCTGGAGGAGGCGTTCCTCTACCCGATGGACCCGATCCCTCAGCCGACCGACAACGAGTTTCCCCTCTACGAGCCGAAACTGCCGCCGATGCCGACGCTTCATCGCACCGACGTGGCGCTCCGCAAACTGATCGACGCGGTCGGTCAGTCGATGCCGACCCACCACGACGCGCCCGTCCCCGAACTGCGCTTCGACCGCGAGCCGCCGCTGCCGCCGCTTCCCGAACCCTCGTTTGACGACGACTTTTGACGATGAACGGCGACAAAACGGCGTGCGTGCCGTTCCGTTACGACGGGTTCAGCGACGACGTTTCCGCCCGCCTGACCGAGTGGCTCGCCTCGCACGACGTTCAGGTGGCGGGCGATATCGGGACGATCTCGAAACTCGGTGTGATAGCGCGGTACGAGGTGGATCGCCCCGCTCGGACGCTGACGCTCACCATCCTCAAGAAACCGCTGGCGATGCCCTGCCGCCTCATCGACGGGACGATCCGCAAGAAGTTGGAATCGCTCGGTTTGCCGCGCTAATCACCCGCCGTACCAACCCACTCCGTGTCATTTTGAATGCAAGATCATATTCATTGTGGTGCATTCATTGAAGTCGTAATCGCGTTGCTCTGAACATAGTGAAGAACCTCGCCCCAACGGGCTGACTAAGACCACATCGTCGTCAACCCAACCAACGTGGTTAGAGGTTCTTCGGCAGGAGCCTCAGAACTACACCGTTATTTCAATTGTGGAACTTACAACGTAAGTGTAGTGAAGCACTGAAACGCAATGGAGATTCTTTTCGATTGAGGATCTCAAGCGTTGCACTGACTGAACCGAATTCCGTAGAACTTCAATACAGGTCAGGAGGTTCGATATGAAGACGGCTCATTACCTTCCGTTCGCGCTATTTATCGTAATTCAGACATTTTCAGTATCTCAATTGATTCCATTTGATGTGATCGTCCAAGTACAGCACCCATATATGCACACGTATCGCCGGTCGCCGATTGTCGTACCTAAGCCGTATCAATCGGTCGATCGTAGTCCTATCTTTTCAGTTTTGATGCGGCGCCCCCATCTAGACAGGGGCTATCCTGATTCGCTGATAGAAGGTAAACCGATAGACCATGTTCTCGCAATCGAAGATGGTATAACGATTCGCATTCGAATAAATCGGAGGATGCCGATATTCCACGACGGCATGTCAACCAGTAGGTCGATTCGATTGAAAGGAGTTACCGTATCAGAACATATTGATTCATTGAGAGCGCGAGAGTATTGTCGCGTTCAATCGTATGAATTTCTCAGGAATCTGCTTGCCAACGAACATATATGGGTCGTTTACACTGATCCGACGGAACGCGACTCGGGGTGTTATTTATACCGCTATCCCGACGGTCTATTCATCAATCTGGAACTTGTACGTCAGGGATACGCAAAGGTGGATCAGGAGGATTTTGAATATAAACCATTGTTCGAGCGCTATGAAGCGATGGCGCATAAAAAAAGAAAAGGTTTGTGGGCGTACGAAAACGCCGTGGTCCCGTTTCCGTCACAATCATCCTCGCTCGATAACTTGGAATCGCCGCCGATCATGTCGTGGTAGCCAAAGCGACGCGACGTGCTTGGCGAAACCCTCCTATCTGCGCTATCGTGACCACCGCATCTCCCCCGACATTTCTGAGGATAAGGCTTCTCCCGAAAGGACGCCACCACAAATGCGTACCGCGACCGTCACTCTCCACCCCGACTTTCGCATCGGCGACATCGACAACCGACTGTTCGGCTCGTTCATCGAGCATTTGGGACGCGCCGTCTACGGCGGCATCTACGAGCCGGGTCACGCCACCGCCGACGCGAACGGCTTCCGCAACGACGTCGCCGACATGGTGCGCGAACTCGACATGCCGATTGTGCGTTATCCCGGCGGCAACTTCGTCTCCGGCTACAACTGGGAGGATGGCGTCGGTCCAAAGGAGTCGCGTCCGAAACGGTTGGATTTGGCGTGGAAGACGCTCGAAACGAACGAATTCGGGACGAACGAGTTTGTCGATTGGTGCCGCAAGGTCGGCACGGAGCCGATGATGGCGGTCAATCTCGGCACGCGCGGCATCGACGAGGCGCGGGAGTTGGTCGAATACTGCAACCACCCCTCCGGCACGGCGTTAAGCGACCTGCGCGTCCGACATGGCTACGCCGACCCGCACGCCATCAAAGTCTGGTGTCTCGGCAACGAGATGGACGGCGGCTGGCAGATGGGTCACAAGACCGCCGAGGAGTACGGGCGCATCGCCGTCGAGTGCGCCAAGATGATGAAGTGGGTCGATTCGTCCATCGAACTCGTCGCGTGCGGCAGTTCCAGTCGTGGGATGCGAACGTTCCCCGAATGGGAGGCGACCGTCCTCAACCACACGTACGATCACGTCGAATACATCTCGCTGCACACTTACTACGGCAACCGCGACGACAACACGCCGAACTTCCTCGCCAAATCGCTCAACATGGACGCCTTTATCAAGGAAGTCATTGCGACCTGCGACTACATCAAGGCGCGTCGTCGCAGCAAGAAGACGATGATGCTGTCGTTCGACGAGTGGAACGTCTGGTACCACTCGAACGCCGCCGACCGCAAGGTGCCCGACTGGATCCCCGCGCCGCCCAAGTTGGAGGACATCTACAACTTCGAGGACGCGCTGCTCGTCGGGGCGATGCTGATTACGATGTTGAAGCACGCCAACCGCGTGAAAATGGCGTGTATGGCGCAGTTGGTGAACGTCATCGCGCCGATCATGACGGCGACGAGCGGCGGCGCGTACCGTCAGACGATCTTCTACCCCTACCTGCACGCCTCGTTGTACGGGCGCGGCGTCGCGCTGAACCTGAACGTGCAATCGCCGAGTTACGACGACCGCGAGTTCGACCAAGTGCCGTACCTCGAATCGGTCGCAACGTGGGATCAAGCCGCCGAGACGGTGACGCTGTTCGCCGTCAACCGCGACCTCGAAAGCGCGTTGGAACTGAGCGCGGACACACGCGCCTTCGACGGGTACGGCGTCGAGGAACACCTCACGATGACGCACGACGACCTCAAGGCGAGGAACACGTTCGATCAGCCGGAGAACGTCGTCCCGCGCAAGGTTGCGCCGCCGCGTGTCGAGGGCGGGCGGTTGTCGGTGACGCTGCCGAAGACGTCGTGGAATGTCGTGCGGCTGCGGAAGTCTTGAGCGAATCCAACAGACGGTCTCGTTCGGTTGGTTCGTCACACTCTCACTTGAAGACAAGGGGGGCGATGTTGGCGGATTCGGGACATCGTCCTCTCCGCCGAGATGAGCGGGCAAATGATTGCTCTGTTGACCCACGAGAATATCGGCGGTCAGTCGTAGATGGTGCCACGATGACCAACTTCAGTAACGGTCACAATGCGTATCGTATCTTCAATCGCGTCGGTATACGGGAGTCGAGACATTCGATCTCTCCGCCTGTTCCACCCTTTCCGCTGCGATTTCGGCAACCACACCTTCAAACGGAATCGCTGTCTCAGTCGTCAGTCGATGTTCTGAGATCACCACAGCAAAGAAGTCCTCCAGCAATTCACCGTATTTCTCTAGATCGATCAAAACCGCTTTTTTCTTCCCGTCACCATCCTCCACGAAATGAATGCCTTCCATGCGCGCGGTCCTCTCTGCGATTCAGGCTACCACAATTTGACATCGAACCGACGCGGCGCGACACTCATTCGACTTCAGACGCGCATTGGAGTGACACGACCGGAGAAACGCGATGACTCGGCATCGACTGTCGACATTCGCGTGGTGTGCCGTCCTGCTGACGGCAGGTTTATCCGCGCACGCCGCGACCAAAATCGCTTTCCACTCCGAAGGGAACATCTACACGATGGATCCCGACGGATCGAACATCACGCAGATCACGCGCAGCGAGGATGGAGGAGGCGCGTACCCGTCATGGTCGCCACCGGCAGAAAGATCGCGTTCGCCGCTGCTGCCGGAGAGATCACCGAAATCTTCAAGATGGATGCAGACGGCTCCAACCGCGTTCAATTGACCGCTGTCGGTGCTCGGAACTACACACTCGATTGGTCGCCCGTCGGCGAAAAGATCGTCTTCACGCACCGTCTTGCTGCGGGCGGTGCGGACATCTACGTCGTGGATTCGGACGGTGAGAACCTGATCAACCTGACAGACCGCCCCGGTTATGAGATGTATCCGGCGTGGTCGCCCGATGGCTCGAAAATCGTGTACGCCGCTGCGGGCGGGCTTTGGGTGATGGCTGCGGACGGCACAAACTCAACGTTCCTAACGCCATGCACTAGCCAAAATCCGCACCCGGATTGGTCGCCCGACGGCTCGAAGATTGTGTTTTCATCGTGGGATGATGACGCTTCCGAACAAATCTTTGTGGTCGATACGGACGGAGCGAACCGCGCGCGGCTTACGTTTGGGTTCGACGCCAACAAATATCCTGCTTGGTCGCCCGACGGCTCGAAAATCGCTTATGTGTCGCCGCGCTCGCGCCCACCGAATGGGAACGGACGAGTCTACTCCGACATCTACGTGATGGATGCGGACGGCGCGAACGCGATCAACTTAACGCAAAACCCCATGTCGAACGACTCCTTTCCGTCGTGGGGAACCATCGGGGCGTTGGATATTGAACCGAACGGCAAAGCGGCGGTCATGTGGGGCAGCCTCAAACGTCCGTAAGTGGGAGAGATTCGCCTTACCAACATTGTCATGTAAGACCATCGCGGTTATCGTTCACGTAACCGGAGCATTGATGGATGGAGGGCAGTACCCATGCTGCTGAGAATCCGAAAGAGAATGACAACGCGCGACCCGAAGCGGTTAGCCGACGACCCGCGCTTCACCCGTATCCCGATAGACGACGGCGAACTCTCGGACGCGGTGTTGAAGGAACTCGACGAGGCGGACGCGGAAAGTCGGCGCGGCGAGGTGCTCACGCACGAACAGGTCAAGCAGATGCTTCGTCTTCGGCGTCGTGGCAACCGCTGACCGTTACTTGGACGCGCGGAGCCGCGCGCAACCTCTTGAAACTTCCCGCCCGTGCTGCCGACCGGATTGAACAAGCCGTCGAAACGTACGCGGAAACCGGAGTCGGCGACGTGAAGAAACTCCAAGACCGCGACGAGTAACGACTTCGCGTCGGCATCTACCGCGTGATATTCTTTCAAATCACACGCGACGGGATCGAAATACGCCGCGTCATGCACCGCCGCGACGTGTACCGCTAGATTCACCCCACAACGGACGACCACATGGCAACGTGGGCATTCATCCTGAGCGTCATCGCCCTGACCCTCGCCGCCGGACGATGGGCGATGGACTGGTGGGCGGGCACGCCCCCTTGGCGGGAACGGCGCGGTCGCCACGAGCGCGTCTCGCTACGGGTGGAACTGCTCGCGGAGGGGACGAACTCGTTTGTGATACGCGGCGGCTATTCGCTCGTGTTCCTGTCGTTGCGGGTCTACAACCGCAGCGAACAACGCTCGGCGACGATGGCGCGCGCCCGCGTCGAACTGCGGATCGGGCGACACTGGAGCCGTACCCGGCGCGCGAGGCGTACATCTTCGGCAGCCTCGTCCGCAACGCGCTGCCCCTCGACATCCCGCCCGGCGGCGAGGACGATTTTTACGAAGTCTACCAACTGCCCGACCTGATCAGGCGGACGAATATCCGCGTGCGGGTGCACGTCGCGGATGCGTCTGGGGTCGAGGCGCAGGTGGAAGACATGATCTCGCTAAGACTGGACGACCGCCCCGCGCTCGACATTCTGTTCCAAACGACTGACTGGCGCAAATCCGTCGATCCGATGTGACGCCTCATCACAACGACGGGTACACACCCAACACCTCTTGATCGAACCGCTGCGCCAAGTACTTCTGCGCGGAAGCGTTCCACCCAATGAATGCCGAGCGTTCCGTGTCGTCTTTGAACGGGTCGAACACCCTCTCCAGTTCGAGCGGGGTCGGTTCGCGCTCGTCGGGGAGATGTGTCGCGTCCCAGAGGCTTTTCAACGCGATGGCGGACCAAAGCCGTTCTTCGTCGCCGCCCAACGCGCGCAGCGTCTCGTCCAACGCGCCGAGTCCGTGCGCCGCGTTGCGGAACGGCAGCGACAACGGCGCGGTGATCGTCACGACGGCGAGCAAGTTGTCGTACCCATGACGCAGTTCCGCGTAGGTGGCGTCTGAGATCGCGGCGCGCACGGACGGCTCATCGTAGCGGCGAGCGTCAACGGCGTGAATCCGCTGCACAAGCAGCCAGTGATAGCCCTCGCACATGCCCTCTTCGCAGACTTTGGCGAGCGTCTCGTCGCGGAACCCCTCATATTTGATGACTTCGACGCCCCAAATCAACGCTTCCATCACAAGTTCTTTGAACAGGATGCGCGTCGATTCGGAGATCGGCAACCCACGACTCAGCCGAATCAGGTTCATCGCGTATTTCTTGAGAAGCCGCTGCCGCTCGTCCAGATCGAGAATGCTCGCCATAGTCCACGTTAGTAGGAAGAAGTGAGAAAAGAGGAGTGGGGAGTGACTGGGCGAGAGGGCGAGAAGCAATCAAGCGAACGCGCCGGAGGAGGATCGTCCGGTATCCTCCTCACTCCTCGCTCCTCACGTCTCTACTTACGAGACCGACGCCCTCGACGACCCGCGCTCATATGTGTCGATCACGCCCGCGCCGATGGCGTCGCCCCAAACGTTCACCGTCGTGCGGAAACGGTCGAGCAGCCAGTCCACCGCGAGAATGAGCGTGATCCCCTCAATGGGAAGTCCGACGGCGTTCAGCACGATCACCATCGTCACCAGACCCGCTTCGGGGATGCCCGCCGCGCCAATGGCGGCTAACGTCGCGGTCAGGAAGACGACGATCTGCTGGACGGGCCCCATCTCGATGCCGTACACCTGCGCGATGAACATGACGGCGACCGCTTCATACAACGCCGTGCCGTCCATGTTGATCGTCGCGCCGAGCGGCAGCACGAACGACGACGTGCGGTTCGAGATGCCGTTGTTCTGTTCGCAACCGTTCATCGTGAGCGGCAGCGTCGCGGAACTGGACGCGGTGGAAAAGGCGTTCAGCAACGCGGTGGACATGCCTCTCACGTAGTGGAGCGGGTTGCGTCTCCCGACAAACGCGAGGATCAGCGGCAGCGTGATGAACCCGTGTATCGCCAACCCGATCACGACGGTCAAACTGTATTTCCCGACCGCCATCAGTTCCGGCAACATGCCGTCGAACCCGCCCTCGCTGCCGATGCGCCCCGCCAACAGCCCGAAAATACCGACAGGCGCGACGATCATCACCCACTGCACCAACCGCATGATCGCGTCGTTCAGCGACGAAACGACCTCGATGGCGGGGCGACCCCGTTCGCCGAGCACCGTCAACACCGCGCCCAACAGCAGCGAGAACACGATCAGCGGCAGCACGTCCATCTTCGCCATCGAGTCGAACACGTTTGTTGGAACCATGTCGAGCACGACATCGCGCACCGCGTTGACGACGTTTCGTCCCTCCTTGCCCTGCACGCGACTTGAGACGGGGAGTTCAATCGCAAAGCCTGTGCCGTCCGTCACGGTCGGTTCCGCCGAGACGAGTTGCCCGTTCACCCGACGGAACGGCAGCCGCGTGCCGCTGTCGGACGTGATGTAGGTGACGCCCGAAGCGTCCTTGTCCTCCCAAAGTTTGACGGTCGCGGAGGAGTCCGTGACGGAGGCAATCGTGCCGCGCACGTTCTGTTCCGGCAGCACGAGGACGTACTTGCCGACGTAGTTCTCCGGCTTGTTCTTTTCCCATGAACCGGCGGGGAAGTGGACGGTGCGGTTGTCCTGCGCGTCAATCGTGTAGGCGACGCCCGCGTGGTCTTCTCCGCGCGACATGCCCGAACCGGGCTGCACGATGTTGACAAGGATCAACCCCGCCAGCACGGACAACCCCGTTGTCACGGAGTAGAACAGGATCGTCCTCCACCCGATGGAGCCGATGTGCCGCACATCGCCGAGCCCCGTGATGCCCATGACCATCGAAAGCATCACCAGCGGCACGACGAGCATCTTCAATGCCCGCAGGAACAGTTCGCCCA
>JAQBWJ010000039.1 GCA_027625215.1 Candidatus Poribacteria bacterium | reverse complement strand
GTTCGCGTCGATCAACGGGATCGGCGCGCCGCTCTCGGTGCCGATGCCGAGCGCGAAGAAGCGGATGCCGTTCTGTCGCAGTTGTTGGGCGATCTGGCTGGGCGGGTCGTCGTGGTCTTCGCCGTCCGTCATCAGCAAAACGAGCCGCGCGCGCGAATGGTCATCCGAGAAGGCGCTGATCGCCTGACGGAGCGCGTCGCCGACCGCCGTGCCGGGAACGGGCAACATGCCGGGAATGAGGCTGTTCGCGTACATCGAGACGGCGGCGTAGTCGCGGGTGAGCGGGCATTGGAGGATCGCCGTCCCCGAAAACGCGACGATGCCGACCCGTTCGCCCTGAGCGCGTTGGAGCAGTCCGCGAATCACGTCGCGGGCGTATTCCATGCGCGATGGCTCGATGTCCTGCGCCGCCATGCTGAGGGAGGTGTCCACGACGATCAGGATGTCGCGGTCGTTGCGGGGCACGTCGTCCAAGAGGGAGCGTCGCCATCCCGCGACGGCGAGCAACAGGCAGCCGACCGCCGCCGTCAGCGCGACGATGCGGAGGCGCGTTCGCAGCGGGTCGGGCGTCAAGTTCGGGAGGATGGAGGCGTGCGCGAGCGTCGCCAAATCGTCTCGGCGACGGCGTTCCGCGCGAATCAGCCAATAAGCGAATGGGATCAGCAGAACAAGCGCGAGCAGCCACCAGCCGCGTTCAAACGGCATGAGCGAAAAACTCCTCCAAGTCGTTGCCTTCCAGCATCGACGTGAGGAACGGAGCGGAACGCATCGCCGAGCGCAGCCCCTGAATCGCGTCGGAGCAGCCTTGTGGGGTCAACTCCTCGACGCGGACGATCTCTTGTCGGTCGCGGTTCGCGTAGAGCCACTGAGACAGGATGTTCATCGCGTCGAGTTCGTAGGGCGTCACTTCCGCGTCCGCGCCGAATTCCTCCGTCAGGAAGGCATCTTCCATCAACGCGGACAGGGTATCATTCGCGACCGCGCGAGGCACGCATCGCTGATCTTTCAGCCGTCCCGCGCGGACGAAGAACAGTTCGACGCTCGACGGGTCTTTCGCGGGACAGACGACGGCGAGGTGGTTGTGGTGCACCGCCTGAACCCGATAGCGGTTCCAACGGCTGTACTCTTCGAGCGACTCGATGCGCGTTTGGATCAACCGCGCGTGCTCGAACTCAAGTCTGCCGCACGCGGCTTCTCGGTCGGCGACGAGTTCGTTCAGGCGGAACAGATGATCGCCCATCAGGAACGCGGAGACGCGCGACAGGATCGACTCATATGCCCCGTCGGTGGTCTTCGCGGCGCAGGGAGCGTCGCAGCGACCGATGTGATAGTTGAAGCAGGGGCGGTAGTCGGGCTTCGGGTGGATCGCCATTTCGCAGGTGCGGAGCGAAAACAGTTTGTGAATGAGGTCGCGCGTGTCGGTGGCGGCGTTGTGACTTGGGAAGGGTCCGTAGTATTCGCTGCCGTCCAGCACGATCTCCCAACAGACGACGACGCGCGGGAAACGTTCGTTCCGCTGAATCTTGACGAAAGGGTAACGGCGCAACTTTTTGAGCATCACGTTGAAGCGCGGCTGCCGCTCTTTAATGAGGCGCGACTCAACGATCAACGCTTCGAGTTCCGAGCCGAGCACCTCGAACTCGAGACGGTTCGTGCGGCGCACCATTTGGCGCACCTTTTTCGTCAGTTTCTCAGGCGCGGCGGTGTACTGGCGGACGCGCTTGCGGAGCGATTTCGCCTTGCCGATGTACAGCAACTCGTCTTTGCGGGATTTGAAAAAGTACACGCCGGGAGCGTCCGGCACGGACGACACCATTTCTTTGGTGAGCATATTGCGGATGATTCCTGTAGTGCCGAGATATTGCGGCTCTCGGTAGACCGATACGGTCGAAGTCGGGAATAGGTTACGGCGTACTTCGGGCGTACGGCAAGCAGTCGCAGACGTTTCGTACCTCAATCGCGATGTTCTCTTTAATGCGTCAAGATGCGATACTGTCGTCGACGATCAAAAATCCGAATGGGCGGTCAACAGCGCTCGACCCGCATCGAGAAAGGAAAGACAAGATGTTGAAGGTTGATACAAAACCGAATGTCGAGGAACCGGAAATGCTGGAGGAGTATGATTTCAGCAAAGGCGTGCGCGGCAAGTACGCGCGACTCTCGGCGGACGGAACAAACGTTGTCCTGATTGACTCCGACTTGGTTGAGTTTTTCCCGGATTCCGAGAAGGTCAATGCGGCGTTGCGTTCGTTGGTGGAGATCGCGCGGACAACTGTCAAACGTTCATGACGAGGGTCGGCTATTTGTCGTCCGATTCGGCGAAGAGCTCCGGCGTCCAGTCCATCAGGCTGATGATGTGCGCGATGCCTTCAACGGAGAGGTTGGAGAGGCGGCGGTCGTTCGTGACGAACAGGTCGACCCCAAACGTGGCGGCGCAAGCGAGTTGGATCGCGTCGGGCGGTTTTAAGGACGCATGTTGCGCCCGAAGCCGGGCGAATTGAATTGCCTCGCGGTTTCCGAACGGCAGGCAGGCAATCCGATCAAACACTTCGTGGTATCTTCGCTCCAAATCAAGATCGTCAATTCGGAACGGATGCACGAGAACCTCACCCAACGAGAACGATGAGGAGACGAAATCATCCCCCTCATCGTCATGCCATTGCATGATACGCTTCACCATCGGTGCGAACCGATCATCATTCTCGATCAAATAGATGAACAGGTTCGTATCGAAGTAGATCGTTAACAAGACTCAATCCCACCCCTTGCGGAGTTCCGCGACATATTCGTCGGGATCGATCCCTTCCCATTGTTCTTTTCCTAATCCGACCAGACTGCGGAGCGCATCCCAACCGCGCGAGGCTTTGCCTTCGTCGGTTTTTTGGTCGGAAAGTACGACCACCGCGCACCGCGCCCCTTCCGGCAACTCAACCGCTTCCAACAGTTTAATCCGCCCATTCTCGACAATCGCTTCCACCGTTTGCAACATCGCGGCGCTCCCTTCACCCTCACATTATAGATGACGCTTGATGAAATGGTAACTCGCCGCGTCGAGCGCGTTCACGTCCGGGATGTCGTAGCGGTTCCCCAGCACGTCCGTCACCAACAGTCGGTTCGGCGGGAGTTGCTTGACGTTCTGATGCAGCCCGCGCACATGAAACTGCGCCTTCCCCCGATTCGTCTCCACCGACCATTCGTGATGCTCGAACCGCTCCTTCACCTGATGAATCTTGGTGACAATCGGCGTGAAGTACCGCTTGTCGAGCTCTTCCTTCAAGATGGCGCGACTGTCGTCGTCCATCCGGGACGGGTCGCGGACGATCCCGACTTCGCGGTCGTCGCCGACCCAAAACGAGATGTAGCGGTCGGGATCGCTGAGAGGGCGGATGCGGCGCGGGTTGACGCGCGAAAAACAGGCGTACTCCTCGACAATCAAGCGCGGGGAACCCATCGGAGAGCGGACGAGGCGCGTCTTCTCCGGCTCGAAGTAGCGCGGAATGTAGCCGTCGTCGTCCATCGTGTCGTGCGTCGAAATCTCAACGGTCGGGACGGCTCGACTCGGTTCGTTCGGCATCGGCGCGTCGTTCATGCGTGGAATCTCCCCTCTGTCTTACCCGGCGACCACTTGCGATTGCGAGCGGATCTCCGCCGCCTTGCGCTGCGTTTCGACCAACTTGAAGTAGATCCCCTTCTTCTCCATCAACTCCTCGTGCGTGCCCATCTCCGTGACGCGCCCCTTGTCGAGCACGAGCAGGCGGTTTGCGTTCCGCAGGGTTGACAGTCGGTGCGCGATGGCGAACGTCGTCCGGTTCTTGACGAGTCGGTCGATTGCCTCCTGAATCTTCTTCTCCGTCTCCACGTCCACCGAGGAGGTCGC
The DNA here is from genome assembly GCA_027625215.1 of Candidatus Poribacteria bacterium. GTDB lineage: Bacteria > Poribacteria > WGA-4E > JAQBWJ01. The sequence continues at coordinate 5,460 of JAQBWJ010000039.1, read as the reverse complement.
TTCGTCCAGAATCAGGATGCGCGGGTTGTGCAGCACGGCGCGGGCTATCGAGATGCGTTGCCGCTCGCCGCCGGAGAGCCGTCCGCCGCGTTCGCCGACCTCCGTGTCGTACCCGTCGGGGAACTTGACGACGAATTCGTGGGCGTTCGCCGCCTTCGCCGCTTGAATCACTTCGTCCATCGTCGCGCCGGGTTTCGCGTAGGCGATGTTCTCGGCAATCGTGCCGTTGAACAGGTACGGCTCTTGGAGCACGACGCCGATCTGCCGCCGCAGATCATCCAACCGAATCTTTTTGATGTCCACGTCGTCGATCAGGATATTCCCCGCATCCGCCGTATAGAAGCGGCAGATCAGGTTGATCATGGTCGATTTGCCTGCACCGGAATGACCCACCAACCCGATCATCTCGCCCGGCTTGACGTGGATGTTCACGTCGCGCAACACGGGTTTGTGCGACTCATACCCGAACGTCATGTGACGAAACTCGACTTCGCCGCGAATGTCCGGCAGGTCGACCAGCGAGCCGTCGTCCAACTGTTCCGGTTCCGAGTCGATCACCTCGAAGATGCGTTCCGCCGCCGTCATCGCGCGGGACGCCCAGTTGATGATCGGGCTGATGTGGCGCAGAGGTCCATAGAACATCCCCAGATAGCCGTGAAACAGCATCAGCGTGCCGAGCGACATGCCGTTCCCGATCACGTCCAAGCCGCCCCAATACCACACGATGATTGTGCCGAGTTGGAACGACATCCCCAGAATCGGGAAGTAGGTCGCCCAGAGGATTTCAGCGCTTAAGTTGTAGTCGCGCGCCTCACGGTTTGCGACGCCGAAGCGTTCGATTTCATCCTTTTGCTGCCCGAACGCCCGCACGACACGAATGCCGGAGATCGAATCGTTCACTACGTCGTATAGTTTGGAACTGCGCCGCCACGCCTGATGCCACAGATTCCGCACCTTCTTCCAGAACCACCGCGCCCCGAAAATCATGATCGGCACGGGGATCAGAATAAGCCCTGCCAACACCGGGTTCATGCGGAACAAGATGAATCCGATGGCGAACAGCATCAACACTTCGACAACGAGGAACTGCAGCCCGTCCAACAGAAACGATTGGAGACGGTCGGCGTCCTGCGTGATGTGAGAGATGACCGTCCCCGTCTGCCGTTTGTCGAAGAAACGGAGGGCGAGGCTGTGGAGTTTTTGATACAACTGGTCGCGGATGTCCGCCGACATGCGTAGTGTCAGCCACGCGCCGAGGCGTCCCCGTAAAATCTCGATCAGATGGGTGATGAGGTAGGTTGTCGCAAGACAGCCGATGGCGACCGCCAACGCCATCGCCGCGCTCGGGAAACCGCGAAAGATGCGGCTGAGGAAGTTCAGTTTTTCATCGTCGGCGACCGCCTGTGCCGCCGCGTTCAGATTCAACACGTCGTCGATCAGGACGCGCGTGAAATACATCGGCACCATGCTGATCACCGTGCCGACCACCATCATCAGCGCCATGAACGCCGCCTGTACCTTGTACGGCGCGAGATAGCCGACCACGCGCATCATCGCCTGACGCTTCTTCGCCCACGTCGTGTAGCCGAGTTCGCCTTCCTTAATAGGAAGCCCGGTGATCGGGTCGATCTTTTCGGCTTCGTAGTCCCAGACAGGCTCGATGTCGCGCTTGCCGTTGCGATGTTCCATCTCTTCTTCGAGATATCGCGTGACGTAGGCGAGTTTCTTCGCCGTCGCGTTCGAGTACCTCAGGAAATCCATCGAGTCGTTTTCGGCGCGAACGACGATCAACCCGCCGTCCACCACCGATTCCGACCGAACGCCCTTTACGTCGGCGAGCGCGATCCGCCGCAGGACCGAACCGTTGCCGTCCGTGGCGATCAGTTCCGTCTCGGTGACGAGGAACCAGGACGCGCCGAACGTGCCGTCGTCGTTCACGTCGGATTTCGCGGCGATTCGGATCGTGTCTGGTTGAACGGATGCGCGGGTTAACGCCGCCTCTACAGGCGCGGGAAGCGAATCCAACTGCGGCATGACGCCGTTTCCCCCTGAATGGCATGTCGCGTACGGATTTGAATCAAGCGGAGTACGTCCCCTCAACTCTCTAACAAGGCTATCACGACCTCATCGAATATGGCGCGTTTTCTTCCGCCGTCAACCTTAGATGAGGGAAGACACCCCTCGGTGTACGTGTATAACGAAGGGTTTCACCCTTTAAGGTACGGTTCGATGGAGGCACGTTCGTTGCGCCCTCTCGGAACGTTCGGGGGGGCGAGAGGACATCCGGCGTTGCGACGCAATATGGAGCGTGGTTCGATCTTTTGACGAAACTGACGGAGCCTTCGAGCCGTCGCTTGTTGGTGCGGCGGCGAGGCGCGTTTCGTTGTCAAACGGGGGAAAGTATGCAAGCCGAGAGGGTGGCGGCTGCGGGACGAGTTGCGTCGAAGGCGATTGTTTTCTGGTGACAACCGTTAGGTGGCGGTCAACCGTATGGGCTTTGCCCTTAAAAAAATCGCCCCACGCCGTTGCGGTTTCGATCTACTCTCTCCTCACCCCCGTACGACCTCTTTTTCGCCTCAAAACCACGTTTCGGCGACGAACGGCGGGCTGTCGTTTTTACTTACCCAATTCGTTCGACATGGCGGCTGACTCGTTGTATTGTATTCGGTATTCTTTTTGCGGAAAAAATCCGGTTGGATGAACCTCGCGGGATCCCTCGCGTTAACAGGATGGCGCATTGGCGCCCCCCGTACGTCTCACGTCGCGCGATCTCTACCGGCGAAAGGCTTTTCGATGCGAGTTGAGCGGTCATTTAAGATGTTATCTTGGCTGTTGATTTCGACGTTATGGGTTGGCGTTGCGTCCATTGGGAACGCCGCGTTTGGGCCACAACTCCCATCGAGTTACTACCTTCCAAACGGATTTCGTATTGACGGGGATATTGTGCCCGCCGACGGAATCGGCGCGTTGAGCGCCTCGAACTGGAAGGCGCAAATCTCCATCGGTGGGGATTTCAACGGCGTGACGACGACGCTGGCGCCGCTATTGTTCGGTATCCACCCGGTCGGGACGAACGACTTCGACAACGGCATCGACTTCCTCGCGCCGCCTCCGCATCCAAACGAGCACTATCCCGAAGCCTTTTTCGTCAATTCGAACCACACGAATCCCGATACGCAGAATGTCATTTGGGACTTGCGCCCCTATCCGTCGAGCGAAACGACCGGAACGACGTGGACGTTCACCGTGCGGAACAACGCGCCGAGCGCGTGGACGATGTCGTGGTCGATGGTCGATCTGCCGTCGTTTTGGTCGGAGATCACGCTGGACGACAACTCCGGCAACGTGTTCGACATGCGTACCGTGTCGTTTGAGACGATTCCCGCCGATACGGTGAAGAACTACACATTGCGGGTGCGGGTCAACGCGAACGATCCGCCCACGTTCGACACGATTGTCGATCAGACGGCGACGGCGGGCGCAACGCAGAACATCACCCTGACAAACGTTGGACCGGGAGCGGCTGATGAAACGTCCCAGATCATCACGTTCACCGCGACGAGCGACAACCCGACGTTGCTGCCGAACCCGACGGTCACACTATCGGGTGGCGTCTACACCTTGACGCTCGCGCCGACCGCCGGGCTGACCGGGACGGCAGGCGTGACCGTCACGGCGACGGACGACGGATTATCGACCTCGCCGAACAACAACACGACTTCCAAGTTCTTCACGGTGACGGTGGTCGCGCCGAACAGTCCGCCTGTCGCAACGGCGCAGACGGTCGCCACGAACGAAGATACGAACGTCGCGATCACGTTGGTGGGGACCGACGCGGAGTCCACCACGCTCTCTTACAAGATTTTATCGCTTCCGGTGGCGGGAGCTCTGTATCAAACGAGCGACGGGGCGACGCTTGGGACGCAGATCGCCTCCGCGTTGGCGACGGTGACGGACTCCGTACATCGCGTGATCTATGTTCCGACGGCGAATGTGAACGGCTCGGACTCATTCACCTTTGTCGTGAACGACGGGACGAGCGATTCGTCCGCCGTGACGGTGACGGTGAACGTCGCCGCCGTGAACGATCCGCCCTCGTTCGCCGCGATCTCGAACGTGACGGCGAACGAAGACACGACGCCGACCGCGATCACGTTGACAAGCGTTTCGCCCGGCGGTGGCACGGATGAAGCGGGTCAGACGGTGATCTTCACCGCGTCCAGCAGCAACACGGCGATCATCGGCGCGCCGACCATCGCGGGCAACGTGATGACCTTCCCCGCGCCGACGGCGAACGCGAACGGCACGGTGACGATCACCGTAACGGCGAACGACGGTCAAAGCGCGAACAGCACGTTTCAGCGAACATTTACCGTCACCCTGACTCCGGTCAACGACCCGCCCGTGCCGCCGACGATCAACGCGACCGTGACGGCGAGGTTAGCCTCGACGATCAACCTGACCGCCACCGATGTGGACGGCAACACGCTGACCTACGCGATTGTGACGCCCCCGACGAAGGGATCGCTGGCGCTCGTTTCAGGCGCGCAGTACACCTATACGTCCAATTCGGGGCAGAGCGGGGCGGACACGTTCGTCTTCTCGGTGTCGGACGGCACGGTGACGGTACAAGCAACCGCGTCGATCACCATTTCAAACTTCGCGCCCGTCGCGCAGGCGAAAACGGCGACGACCCCCGAAGACACGCCCGTCACGATCACGCTGACAGGCACCGATCAGGACACCGGGCAGACGCTCACGTTTGCGATTCAGAATCAGCCGACGAACGGCACGGTCACGCTGACGGGCGCGAGCGCGCTTTTCACACCGACGTTGAACTTCAACGGCACGGCGACCTTCACCTACACGGCGAACGACTCGGTCATCTCGAGCCCCGCTGCGACGGTGACGATCACCGTGACGGCGGTGAACGACGCTCCGGTTGCGACGAACGCGACTCAATCCACCGTGTCGGGCACTCCCATCGCCCTGACGCTGCTCGCAACGGACGTGGACAGTACGACGCTGACCTATTCGATCCTGACGCAGCCGACGAACGGGACGCTCGCGCAGACGGCGACGACTTCGGCGGTGACGTACACGCCGACGACGGGTTTCGTGGGGACGGACAGCTTCACGTTCCGCGCGTCGGACGGGTCGCTCAACAGCAACACCGCGACCGTCACGATCACGGTTACGAATGCGGCTCCGGTGGCGGTTGATCTCACCCGCACGACGGGGCGAAATGCGCCGCTTGCGATCACTCTGCAAGCGACGGACGTGAACGGCGACACGCTGACCTACGCCATCGTCGCGCAGTCGACGAACGGAGCGGTGACGCAGACCGGGACGACTTCTGCGGTGACGTACACGCCGACGGCGGGCTTCGTGGGGACGGACTCGTTCACCTACCGCGCGTCGGACGGGTCGTTGACGAGCAACGTTCGCACCGTGACGGTG
>JAQBWJ010000038.1 GCA_027625215.1 Candidatus Poribacteria bacterium | reverse complement strand
TTGGTCCCCTCGCACGGCGAGGTGATGGCCGACCCCATCGTTGCGATTGACGCCGTGTTGGAGCGCGTCGAACGGTGTTACGACACGTACGTCGGCATCTCAGCCCTGCGCCACTATTTCCCCGATATGTTCCGCGAGTTTGAGGGTCGCCCGAACCACATGCCGTTCACCGAAAAACTGGATGTCCCCGATTTCCTCTATCACTGGGGAACGACGTGGGCGATCCGCGCGGAGAACGGCGAACTGTTTGTGATGGACTGCGGTGCGCCGCGCGTCATCGAGGAGATCGACAAGCGGGTTGAATCGGGCGAGATCAGCGGCGTGACGGAGTTTTGGATCACCCACTATCACGACGACCACGTCGATCAGGTTCCCGCGCTCCAACAAAAGTTCGACTGCGTCACGCGGGCGGACCGCGTTGTCGCGGATGTGGTGTCGAACCCGCTCGCCTACCGTTTCCCCTGTATCTCTGAAGCGGTCTGCCGCATCGACCACATCACGGACGATGGCGATTCATGGGGCTGGAACGAGTTCACGATGACGGCGTTTCATTTTCCGGGACAGACGTTTTATCACGGCGGGCTGCTGGTGGAGGGGCGAGGCGTTCGGCTGTTCTTTTCCGGCGACTCGTTCACGCCCTCCGGCATCGACGATTACTGCGCCGCGAACCGCAACCTGCTCGGCATCGACTTCGGCTATGAACGTTGCCTCGACGTGCTGGATGAAACGCAGCCGACTCACATCTTCAACTGCCACGTCGATTGCGCGTTCCGGTTCTCGGAGGACGAAATGCGTCAGATGCGTCGAAACCTCCACCACCGCGAAACGGCGTTCGGCGAACTGTTCGCTTGGGATCACCCGAATTACGGCATGGACCCGCATTGGGTGAGAGCGCACCCCTACGAGCAGTCAGCGGTTGCGGGCGCGACAATCACCCTCGCCGTCGAGTTGACGAACCACTCGGATGAGGCGCGCGTCGCCGTCGTCAAACCGATGCCGCCGAACGGTTGGGGCGACGCGCCGCCGCAGACGGCGGTGATCCCGCCAAAGCGCGTTGGGAAGGTCGTGTTCCGCATCGCCATTCCCCCGAATGAGACGCCGCGCCGCCTCGTCATCCCGTTCGACCTGGTTTACGACAGACGCCCGTTGCCCGCGTTTAGAGAAGCGGTCGTTGTCGTACACGAAGAGCCGAACCGCGCGAGCAGCCGATGAACGTGACGCGCTTCGAGATTCTCGTGAAGACGGTCGATGCCGTGCGGACAAACAAGCGCGTTCGGGAGGAGTTCGTTCAGTTCGAGACGGCGAAGTACCCCGTCACGACGGTGGAGTGCAGTTTCGGGTTCAAATTGACGGCGTTGGCGAACAATTCGACGGTTCACACGCTCCTCCAAACGACCGGATTCAGCCCGTACGAACCGTTCAACACATATGTCTCAGTGGTCGCGGCATCGCAGGGCGGGATGTACTTCGATATCGGGGCGAACGTCGGGTATTACGGCTTGTTGGCGGCGCACATGTCGAACAAACGGATTCAGGTGTATGCCTTCGAGCCCGGTTCCGAGTCGTACCGTTTTCTGACGCGCAACGTCCGAGACAACGAGTTGGGAAAGCGCGTCACGCCGTATCAACTCGGCATCGGCGACGTGGACGATTTCGGCGAGTTCTCCAAGTACGGCACAGGCGCGTCGATGGTGCGCGGTTGGGATGGCGGCAAGGGAGATGAGTTGGGCACCGAAACGATCCGCATCGCGCGGCTGGACTCGCTGTTTTCGCCTTCGTCGTTGACACATCCGGTCACGGTGAAAATCGACGTGGAGGGCGCGGAGTTCAGCGTGTTACAGGGCGGACAGGCATTCTTCAATTCGCCGAAAGTTTCGTGCGTGCTCTGCGAAGTGACCCATTCGCAGCATCCGGGAGGGATCAACCCTCGCGCCGTCGAATCGCTGGAGATGCTTGGCGCGTTCGGGTTCGACTGCTTCGGCGCGAAAGGCTCCATCCCAAGCGTGAACGATTCATTGAATGTCGACCTCGTGCCGTTCGAGGACGTTCGCAACGCGCCACCCAACGAGTGGCCCTCCGATTGGGTCTGCGTTCGGCGCGGCGACACAATTGGCAATTTGGTGCTCGCGTCGAACACCGCGTTTCCGCTGTTTTACTCGACCTATCACCGCTCGAACGACTACATCGTCCAATGGCTGTTGGATCGAGGCGTCACGTTCGACTGAGCCGCCGTGTCGTCTTTCAATTGACGATTACAGGAAAGATTCACCCATGTCCACCGCCTATACGCCGGGACTCGCCGTACGAGAGGGCATCACGCTTCGCAAGGAGCGCAAACTGCCGCTGACCGGCGATACGCTCGTCAACGTCGGCGATGAGGTGTCCGCCGAAACGGTCGTCGCGCGGACGGACCTGCCGGGAAGCGTCCACCTGGTCAACGTCGCGGGCGCATTGAGCGTGCCGGAGAGCGATGTCGAGGCGTTTCTGACGATCAAGAAGGGCGACTATGTCGAGGCGGGGCAGATCGTCGCGGAGACTAAAGGGTTGTTCGGGCTGTTCAAATCGCAGTGCCGCGCGCCTGTCGGAGCGGTGTTGGAGAGCCTTTCGGCGGTGACGGGACAAGCGGTGTTTCGGGAGCGTCCGACGCCGTTGGAAGTGACCGCCTATGTGCGCGGCAAAGTCGCCGAAGTGCTCGAGGGCGAAGGCGTCGTGGTCGAGACGTACGCGACGTTCGTGCAAGGTATTTTGGGCATTGGCGGCGAGACGATTGGGGAGATCGTCGTGGTTGTCGAGAGTCCCTCCGCGCCGCTGACGGAAGACCGCATTTCGAGTGAGCATCGGGGAAAGGTCGTGGTCGGCGGCGGACGGATTGAATCGAGAGCGGTGCGGAAGGCGATTGAGGTCGGCGCGGTTGGGATTGTCGGCGGGGGGATTGACGATGCCGATCTGCGCGAACTGCTCGGCTACGAGCTCGGCGTTGCGATCACGGGCACGGAACAACTAGGCGTGACGCTCATTGTGACGGAGGGGTTCGGCGATATTGCGATGGCGCAGCGCACGTTCCGCCTGTTGCAACGACACGCGGGGCAACTCGCGTCGATCAACGGCGCGACGCAGATTCGCGCGGGCGTGCTGCGACCGGAGATCGTCATTCCACAAGATCGAATCGGAGAAACGTCGGATGCGGCAGGCTCGACAGCGCTCCAAGTCGGCGCGCCCGTGCGGGTGATTCGGGAACCGCATTTTGGTCATGTGGGAGAGGTCGTCGCGTTGCCTGTCGAACTCCATGTGATTGAAACGGAAGCGAGGGTGCGTGTTGTCACCGTCGCGCTGGAGAACGGGGAACAGGTAACGTTGCCGCGCGCAAACATCGAACTGATCGAGGCGGGATAGTCGGTGGTGCGCCTTTGTTCGCGCGTTCGTTTCAACTACGCCCATTCTTGTCCGTTTTTGAGAAGCGCGATCGCAAGAGACAGACGCTGACGGGCGGTAATAACAATCGACCCCGCACAAATACAAGATTCATGCGGGGTCTATTGTACTTCTAAATTGGCTCCGACGGCAGGACTCGAACCTGCGACCTGGTGGTTAACAGCCACTCGCTCGTGTCGGCTAAACCCGTCATACATGCGGTTTTATAGGGTTAATAAATTAGACCTTGCCAATATCTTGCCAATATCATACAGCCGGAGCGCAATTCATCGGCGCATCATATCCTCGACATGCGCCTTCCGCAGCCAGTCTTCAAGTTCCGACTGCCGAAACCGAAGACACCGTTTCGTCGGTTTGTAGTGCGGAATCCGGCGTTCGTGAACCCATCCGTAGACTGTCGCGGTGGAGACCCCCAACAACGCGGCTGCTTCGTTGACGTTCAAGAGTCGTTCCTGTTCGTTGTTCTTCCGCATCGCTCCGCGTCGGTTGATGTTGTTCCGGTAGTCCGTCATCGTCGTCATCCTCTCACGCATGATCCTGTCGTGTCGTCGCCCGTCGTCGGGAACTCTCTGAGCGCATGAAGAACGCGCATTCGACGCACCTCACACCTCTCCCCTTTGGTCGAACCCACATCCGCGCTCCGATACCGCTGAAACTGCCGCTCTTGCGTCACGCTGCGCCCTTACGACCGCTTCTTGACGCCCAACCGAATCGCCCGACGCTCCGGCTTCACGATCACGTCGTACGGCGGGAGTTCGAATAACCAGCCCGTAATGGTCGTTCCGTTCCGGTAAGTTTTGATGGGCATCAGTCCGGCGTTGTGCAACTTCGCCGCCACGCGCCGGGACGCGGTGTAGAGCGTCGCTGTGCCGCCGTCCTCGTCGAAGCGGATGATCGTTTCCAATTCATACAGTTTTTCGCTCACTGTCGGTTGTCCTTTCCCCTCACAGAACGGGGCTGTCGGTCTGAATTGCGTAGCGTTCGTCGGCTTCTTACGGGTCGTGCGCCGCATGGAACCAACGTCCGCCGCAGATGATTCCTCTGATGGCTTCGCGCGCCCGCGAGAGAATGACCGGCGTGACGCCCGCCTGACGCGCTCGATGGTGGATTTCGTGACTGTCGATGCCGTCCGCGCCTGCTTCATCAAGTTCGGCGTAAAGCCAGTCCGCCGCCTTCTTGGTCGCGGCGTCGGTTGCGTGCCTGAGTCGCGCTTCCAACACCGGATCGCGCCGAACCGGTTCCGTCATCGAACGTTTCGCGCCGACTCGTTCCCCGCCACCGTCCGAAAAAAGCGACACAATATGCGGTTCTTCCAGCGCGGCGAGTCGGCGGCTTTCTTCGATAACCGCATCACGTTCATCGAGAAGAGTGCGCTCTTCGTCCGCCAACGGGCTTCGATCTGCTACATCCGCTACAAGCGAGTCACACTGCGGGTTTGAGGCATGTTCGCTATCCGCTACGGAGTCAGGTTTGTAGCGGATGGTGGAATCGCGCAAATCCGCGCTACTATTGGTTTGTAGCGGATGTAGCGGATCGGAACCGGTTTCTGGTGGAAGGTAGTTGGTGAAAGCCGTCTCGAAAGCCGTTGCTTCATAGCAGCGCACATTCCGACCGTCTTCGGTTCGATGCTGCCTCGGTACAATCTTGAACCGTCGAAGTGCATCGGCAAGTTGCCTAGCGGTGATGGGGTTGCCTCGTCGCCACTCGACGAACGGTGAATCGTCGTCTCGCGTCAATTCTGTGAGAATGTCCGATGTCGGCAGGATCGCGTTCGCTGTGTGCTTCCGCACGATCGGACGGCACGCCGTTAGCACGGCAAGGTTCCGGTCGCCGTCAACCGTGCCGGTATCGTGCACAAGTTCCGCCGCGCGTCGCGCACGCGCACCCCATGCCCCGCCACATCGATCAGCAATTGAGAGTAACGGTTCCCACAGATCGGCGCGCCGCCCTTTGATCGATGGCGGGATTTGCGGTAGATGCTTGGAAAGGTGTTCTACGTTGTCACGCGCCCATCGCGCGCAACGGCGTCGAAGCGGTTCGAGTTCTCGCTCGTAGCGGATTCGCCAGTGCTCCGGTGGCGCGGCGCGTTCCATGTTGATTGCGAGGGATCGGCTCATCAGCGTGTCGGGCAGGTCTCCGATGCGCGCGAACGCTTTCGGACAATAAACGGCGAAACCCCGAATCTCGAACGAATCACCGACAGGAACGTTCCGAAACGCCATCCCCGTTTTTCGATAGCCGCTGTTCAGGAGTGGTAGCAGGTCGTCTTTCAACGAAACGAACGATGCCTCGTCCACGAACAAGGACGGTGTTTGATCCTCGATTAGGCGAAACAGCACGGGAACCGTGAAGTCCGCCACTTGCACCGAACGGCGCGAAATAGCCGCCAACACTTCCAAAAGGGTCGTTTTTCCGCATTCGCGCGTCGGGCTTGTGACCGTGACATACGGCGTCACGTCGAAGGCATCGAAAACGTATGTGTGAAGCACCCACAAGGCGAGTGTGTCCACCGCGCCCGGCGGCATTACGAGGAACCGCGTCAACGTGGCGGCGATGTCGTTCAGCAGTTCCGCCCCGTCAACGGGTTCCTCGAACGGTTCCGGCGACGACAAGACAAGCCGATTCCCCTGTCCGCCCGCACCGTCACGGAGTTCGTTGTCTACCTCGAACGCGGCATCGTACACCTTCGTTGGACTCGACATGCCGCGTCGTTTCAGTTGTGCGATTGCTTGTTCGCGCAATCCCGCTCGCGTCAGCGCGTCGAGCGTCTTCGCGCCGTCGGCAATGGTTCTGAGAACCGCCAAAACGCTTGGAATATCGGCGTCGTCCGGCAGGCGCGTCAGTAGCCCGATCAAACCCTCGCCGTCGCCACCTGCGCCCGTCGGTACAACGGAGGTTCGCGCGTCGCGCTCGAACCGCTCTCGTGGTTGGAACCGCACAATCTCTGAAAGTCGCTTGTCGAGCGTCTTTTCGCGCATCTCGGACTCGACGAACGGCGGATCGCAACGTCGCCCATAGGCGACCATCGCCGACCACGCCGCCGACTCCGAGAACCCCGCCGCCGCGAGTTTTCCGGCGAGCGACAGCAGCGCATCGTACCGCCCACCTTCGGACGCCGACTGGATCGCCGCCTGATACTTCAACGCGCGCTCGGCTTCTTCTTGCGTCGATTCAGTACGAACCTTCGCGCCCATCGAGCGCGCGTCATAATTTGCGCGCTCGCGCGTGTCGCGTTGTCGAGCGTTCGCGTCGTCGGCTTCGGCGTGTCGCGCTTCCTGCTTTCGTCGATGCGCCTCGACACGCGCGGCGATCTCGCGCAACCAATCCGGCGGAGGCGAGAGCATCAATCGTTCGTCCGACCGTTGGCACGGAGGTTTGATCCAGTCGTAATCACCCATGTCGGTCGTCGTTGGAGGGAGCGGAACGCACGCGCCGACCGCCTTGATCTCCACCTTCGGGCAATCGATGGCATCCGCTGTTGTCGTCGAGAGGTTCGGCAAGGGGTCGCCAACAGTGAGGAAATACAGGTGAACGCGCCCCGATTGCGTCCGCACGACGCCGGACGCCATCTCCTCGATGGACACCGGAAGCCCCGTCACTTCCGACAGGTGCGCCGACGCCTCCGCGAAAGGAACGTCTACGTCCACGACGACGATCCCACTGAACTCCGTCAGCACGCCGACGCCCGACGCCCGATTCCACGTGCCGTCGGTCGCCCAACGCTCCCAATCCCGCCCGTATGCGTCGGGGTCGGTGCGATATTGCGTCCACGCGAACATCGGACGTCGTTCGCTGAGTGGCACGACGCACCAGCCGAGCGTGCGATAGCGCATCGCCCATGCCGCGAGCCGAGCTCCGTCAGGACTTGACGCCGCGCTCGTGCCGGACGCATCATGTCCCTGATCCTCTGCATCGCCGCCCGCGTTCCCGCGCGGGCTTTCGTTTTTATTCATCTGCGTCCTGCCTCAATCCGACGCGCGTCCTCATCGACCGCGACCTTGAGTTCGTCCACCTCTTCGGGTTGCACATGCAGCGCAACCGCGATCCGTCGCGCCTGATGTTGACTCAGACGAAACCTCCCGCGTTCCGCGAAGCCCAGCAGATTCGGTGCGACACCCGATTCACCCGCCAGTCGCGTTTGAGTCAGTCCCTTGCGCCGACGCGCTTCTTTGAGCGTCATCATCCATCTTTCTCCGATCTTAGGTATCGGTTACGGTTGCCAGTCACCAAGTACCACTACCGATTCGGCGATATATCAGGGACGGATTTCGGATTCGTGCAATGAGCACAAAAAAGCCCTGCGTGGTCGCAGGGATTGACATACGTCGTGTCGATCAGATGCTCATGATCCGAACGGCAGGTTTTGAAGTACTGGGCGAATAGTGGGCGCGTCTAGTCTCGCGTGTTTGGCAGCGGACTTGATGAAGTCGTAGAACTGCTGCCCCAGCGCGCCAATCTTAACGCCGTATTCTTCGGCGAGCGGTTCTCGTTCCCCATGTGGGGTTTGTGCGTATCGAATCATCTTTGAGGTGCGGTCGGTGTTGCGTTCGAGGACCCGCCGTAGGCGCGTAGCGTGTGCCAACTCATCGTCATCGAGTTCGAAGAGCTCAGGCGCGTCCTCTTCCGACGACAGAAACTCGACGATGCGCCATGCCAATTCGTCTGCGGCGTCCGTAGAATCCACCCGGCGAGTATTGTCGCGCTGTATTGAAATGGACTCGTCAACATAGTCGCGTTCAGCGCGATGGGCACACTGAGCGCGCCATGATCGCTCACCCAACAACGCAACCTCAACGGCGGCGCGCAACCGAAGACAAAGGTACACGTACACTTCTTCTTCGCGAAAAGGGCATGACCAGAGCGAGGCGCGTTCCATCACGGCGCGTGCTGCGATAGGTTTTTTGCCGACCAAACCGCGTATGTAATTCGCCTGCATCTTCGCGAAAGGATCAGACATTGGAAGAGGGTCGATGACTTCATATGGCGGGACACTCTCGTACTCAACTCGCCCTTCGACGACGCGTTGTCGGAGCGCCGTCTTTTGCCAGATTTGGCGCAATTCCTGTTTACCATTCCAGTCCTTCAAATCGATGACGACTTGTGACCCTGGTAATGGCATCACCATGATCGTGTTGTCAGGGTTTGGATCGATTTCGTCGATAGATGGGACGAAGACTTCCTCCGAACCCGGAGGCATCCTGCGGTTGAGAGATCGGTGAAACTGCCACAACGTTGGTGTGAACGTCTCCGGGTCATCCGAGACGATTGGGCGAAAGGGTAACTCCGCTCGAATCGCTCGTTGGATAGTGTAATCCCACTCGGTTTCCATCCACGCTTGCGGATCAATGCCTCGCGCTTGAGCCAATCCGTACAACGCTTTCCGACCGCCGCCTCCAAAGAGACTGCCGACTTGAAAGCGAGCACTGAGGCGGGCAATGGCACTGTCGGCGTTAGACTCATCGAATGCGGCGATGATGATGTCCGCGAGTAAATGACCTTCCCATGCGGACGGGAAATCCACGACGCACATTCCCCGATATTCCTCGTGCTCAAAGGTCAGTTCCAAGCACGGTATCGGCAACCCATGTTCCTCAATCGGCAGCCGCATGTTCCACGTCGATATCGTGCTGAGTGGAAACTTCATCCTTGCGTCGATGAACTTTCGAAGCGATTCGTCGGATTTATCCAACGTATCGGCAAATGGCGATTTCATCACCTCGTCTGTAAAACCTGGAAAGAGAAGCACCCGGATCAACCCGTCGGGTTTGCGCCACGCAAAGTGCACATTGCCGAGTTTCTGGATTCCAACCGCCTTGAGCAGATGTGGTACACGACGGAATTCGTCGTGTGTTCGGCTCCTTCGGGGCTTCTTCTGCACTGGTGGGATTCGCTTGGACATCTGCCTGCGTAGTTCGTCGTC
>JAQBWJ010000037.1 GCA_027625215.1 Candidatus Poribacteria bacterium | reverse complement strand
CTGCGATTCACCCTGAGCCAGCCGATCACGGCGGCGATCCCGCCCGGCGACGAATCGCTGTACCGACTGGCGTTGGACATCGCGCAGAACCTCCCGGCGGAGGGTCCCGCGTTGTCGAAGGAGGAACACGGCGAACTCGAAGCGCTCGCGGCGACGCTCAGCCCGATCTTCCACAAAGAGACCGCGTAACACGTTGTTTAAGGGAACCGCGCGATGCCGATTCGACCCGAACTGCTCGAAATACTCGTCTGCCCGAAGACGAAGAAACCGCTGGTGCTCGATGGCGCGCGACTCGTCTCGACGGATGAGGCGACCCGCTTGGCGTACCGCATCGACAACGACATCCCGATCATGCTGGTCGACGAGGCGACGACGCTCGACCCGACCGAATGGCGCCGCGTCATGGACGCCCACACGAAGGCGGACGCATGAGCGAACCTGCCGCGCCGAAAGACTCGACCAAAGCGTACGAAAACGTCAACTTCCTGCACAGCGGCGACGCGCGCGTTATCCGCATCCTTTCCGAGTACCTCGAACCGCAACAGCGGTTCCGCCGCAACGGGATCAATCGTTGGGTCGTGTTCTTCGGGTCGGCGCGGATTCCGGCGGGCGATTCGCCCCGCGCGAACGACCCGTCGTCCAAACTGGCGAAGTTGTCGCGCTACTACGACGACGCCCGCGAGTTGGCGAAACGGCTCTCCGAGTGGGCGGGGACGTTGTCGCGTCGGGAGAAGTTCGTCGTCTGTTCCGGCGCGGGACCGGGCATCATGGAGGCGGCAAATCGCGGCGCTCAGGACGCTGGGGCGAAGTCGGTGGGGTTGAACATCTCGCTGCCGTTTGAGCAGGGGTCAAACCCGTACGTCACGCCGGAACTCGACGTGGAGTTCCACTACTTCTTCATGCGGAAGTTCTGGTTCGTGTCGCACGCGATTGCGTTGGTCATCTTTCCCGGCGGCTTCGGCACTCTCGATGAACTGTTTGAACTGCTGACGCTGTTGCAGACCCGCAAGATTCGGGAGCGGATCGCCGTCATCATCTACGGGCGGGAGTATTGGGACAGCGTGATGAACCTCGAAGCGATGGCGGAGTGGGGCACCATCTCGCGGGACGACCTCAACCTGTTCGAGTACGCCGACACGCCGGACGAGGCGTTCGCCATCTTCCAACGCCGTTTCCACGAGTACTCCGAACGCCAACGCGACACGTCACGTTCGTAGAGGCGACCGGCGGTCGCCCTTGCCCTCAAACCGTCCTCATCGATTGGAATGAAGGATCAGGTTGTCCAACGCCTCCTGCGCCGTGCCGGAGTCGATGGACGCCTTCGCGCGGGCGATGGCGGGTCCCCACTCGTCTTCCAACCCCGCCGCGATGATCGCGCCCGCCGCGTTCACCACTGTAATGTCACGCAGCGCGCCCTTGTCGTCCCCGCTGAGGACGCCGCGCAGTTTTCCCGCGTTATAGGGCGCGTCGTCGCCTTTGAGATCGTCTTCGGTGGCGCGGGCGATGCCGTAGTCCGCCGGATCGAACGTGTAGGTGCGGACTTTCTTGTCGCGCAGTTCGGAGATTTGGGTTGTCGTCGTTGTTGTGATCTCGTCCAGCCCGTCGCCACCGTGAACGACCAGCGCGCGCTCCGAGCCGAGGTTGTTCAGCACGTGAGCGAGCGGTTCCGTCCACTCGGCGGCGAAGACGCCGATCAGTTGGTGCGGCGCGCCTGCCGGGTTTGTGAGGGGTCCGAGCAGGTTGAACACGGTGCGGACGCCGATCTCGCGTCGCGGACCGATGGCGTGCTTCATCGCGCCGTGCAGTTTGACGGCGAACAGGAAGCCGATGCCCGCGTTTTGGATGCACCGCTCGACCGTATCCGGTTCCGCGTCCACGTTAACGCCGAGTTCGCGCAACACGTCCGCGCTGCCGCATTTGCTGGACGCGGCGCGATTGCCGTGTTTGGCGACCGCCCCGCCCGCTCCCGCCACGACAAACGCCGCCGCCGTCGAGATGTTGAAGGTGTGCTTGCCGTCGCCGCCCGTGCCGCAGGTGTCGACCAGCGGCTCTTTCCACGAGTCGATGCGGGTGGCGTGTTGGCGCATCACGCGGGCGAGTCCGGTCACTTCGTCCACCGTTTCGCCCTTCATACGCAACGCCGTGATGAACGCCGCGACCTGCGCGGGGGTCGCCTCGCCGGACATGATCTCGTTCATGGCGGCATGGGCGTCCTCTTCGGAGAGGTCGATTCGGTCGACGAGTTGTTGGATGGCTTGTTGGATCATTCGTGACCTCGATTGTGTATTCGTTCGTTTTTCGTCAGGTGTTTACTGCGCCTCTTTAGCCAAGTTACGACGTAGCTTCACCAGCATTGGGTCTTCTGGATAAATCGTGAGGCTGCGCTTACTACCTGTGCTCTTGCCGAAGTATTGAAACGCTCCTACAAGAAGGTAGTCGATGATCGTCCGTATATCATTACCTGTGCCCGTGCTGAGTATTTCACCACGCCAAACCATTTGTGCCTTCAATTCATCGCGTAATATGTTAGCGTCGAACACATCCACGATGAGTGAGCGATGGTTTTGTGGAATCGAGTACGGAATTTCCTTCGGAGATATGATCGAAAGTTGTGTATGGGCGAATTGAATCAGGTGGCGTATCCTTGGTGGGTCTCAACACCACCAGTCCATGAAAGGACGGATACGCCATGCAGGAGCATACACGAAGGACGGTCGGACAACCAGAGGTACACGACGCATTGACGGAACTGGTGCGCCAAGGAGCGGTGGACATGATCGCCCGAGCGGTGCGGGCGGAGGTGGACGCCTTTCTCGCCGCCTATGACGCGCTGCGGGACGACGAAGGACGGCGACAGGTAGTGCGGAACGGCTATCTGCCGGAGCGCGAGATACAGATGGGCATCGGTTCGGTCTCGGTGCGCGTTCCACGGGTGCGGGATCGTAGCGGTTCGGGGATCGTGTTCCACTCGAACCTGCTGCCGCCTTACCTGCGGCGGTCCAAGAGCATTGAGGAGTTGCTGCCGTGGCTCTACCTGAAGGGCGTCTCGACGGGCGATTTCTCCGAAGTGCTCTCGGCGTTGCTGGGCGTGGGCGCTGCCGGTCTGTCCCCGTCGACGATCAGTCGGTTGACGGCGGTGTGGACGCAGGAGTACGAGGAATGGAACCGACGCGATCTGAGCGACAAACATTACGTCTACGTGTGGGCGGATGGCGTCTATCCGCAGGCACGAATGGAAGACCCCAACCCCTGCTTGCTGACGCTGATCGGCGCCGACGCATCGGGCAGGAAAGAATTGATCGGCGTCTGGGACGGGATTCGGGAAAGCGAGCAGTCGTGGAAGGAGTTGCTGCTGGGCTTGAAAGGGCGAGGTCTGACCAAACCACCCAATATCGCCGTGGGGGACGGGGCGATGGGCTTCTGGAAGGCGTTGGCGCAGGTCTACCCCTCGACGCGACCGCAACGCTGCTGGGTGCACAAGACGGCGAACGTGCTGAACAAACTGCCCAAGAGCGTCCAACCGCACGCCAAGGCGCGCCTTCACGACATCTGGATGGCTCCGACACGCGACCAAGCCGACCGCGCCTTCGACGGGTTCACCGAGGTCTACGACGCCAAGTATCCCAAGGCGGTCGACTGTCTGCGGAAGGATCGGGCGGAACTGCTGACCTTCTACGACTTCCCCGCCGAACACTGGCGGCATCTCCGCACGACCAACCCGATCGAATCGACCTTCGCCACGATCCGGTTGCGCACCGCCAAGACGCGCGGATGCCTGTCGCGCAAGACAGCGCTGGCAATGGTCTTCAAGCTGACACAGACCGCTCAGAAAGGATGGCGGCGGCTGAACGGATCGGAACTGATGACCCAGGTCGTCGGCGGAGCGAGATTTCAGGACGGCGTGAGAATCGCCGAAGACCAGGAGGCTACCGAGGACGCCGCCTGAACGCCATACACAACATTTGATAATATCTCAAGAAGACCACGTCTAATGTGATGACGATATGTGACGCTCATTACGTTTGATTCCCGCCGTTCGCGTCCATCCATAAAATGGAGGGTTCCCGTCGCGTGGTTCACTACAAACCATCCCATTGTGACACTCAACGCAGACCCGCTATATGATGTTCATTCCCATGAGTATAGTGTATCCTTCATCGCAAGGGAAGTGACTACGCGACCGCCGACCTGAGGGAAGGGTCCTAACGGCTACCGGATGCCAACGGAACAAGAAATCCTAGACGCCAAAATCTTGGTGGTAGACGACGAACGGACGAACGTCCTTCTGTTGGAAGACGTACTAGGGGAGTGCGGCTACACCAGGGTGCAGAGTACGCTGGACCCATTTGAGGCGGTGCGTCTATATGCGGACTGGCGTCCCGATCTGCTGCTGCTTGACCTCAACATGCCGAAACTCGACGGGTTCGGCGTGATTCAACAGTTGCGCGCCATCGAACGCGACGACTACCTGCCGATACTCGTGCTCACCGCTCATGCCGAAGACGACATACGCCTACGCGCGTTGAGCGCGGGGGCGAAGGACTACCTGACCAAACCGTTCGACCCGCTTGACGTCAGTATTCGTATCCGAAGCATTCTGGAAGTGCGTCTGATGCACGACGAAGTGCGGCAGCAACGGCAGGACATCCACGAGATTCTTCAAGGGATGTTACCCGCGTCCGTCGCGCGCGATCTCATTGCGAAACGACCGCTTTACCCCTCCCGATACGACGATGTGACGCTGATGTTCACCGATTTCTCCGGCTTTGCGGCGCTCTCACGAGAGTTGGAACCTGCCCAACTTGTGGAAGAACTCGAGGTCTGCTTCAATACGTTTGATCGAATCGGACACCGCAACGGGTTGGAACGGGTGAAGACCATCGGAGACGGCTATATGTGCGTTGGCGGGCTGCATTCCGAGAGGGAATCGCATCCGACCGATTGTATACGCGCCGCGTTTCAGATGCAGCGGTTCATCCAACAGCGAAGGTCGATGCAGGAAGCCGCGGGCAAGTCGTACTGGGAGATGCGGATCGGTATCAACACGGGACCCGTCGTCGCGGGCGTGCTTGGGAAGACGCGCATCTCGTACGACATTTGGGGACCAACGGTCAATTTGGCGAAGCGCATGGAGGAAATCGTGAACGGCGGCGAAATCGGCGTGTCACCCTCCACGTTCAGTCGGGCACAATCGGAGTTCACCTTCCACGAACGCGGCGTGTACTTTGTTAAGAACGTCGGCGAGGTCGCGTGTTACGTCGCAAGCCGTGAGACATAAGAGGCTGCTCGAAGCCGCATCGTCTCAATGGGTTGCGTAGCGCAATTGAGTGTTTGAGGGTGTTCCTCATTCATGATGAATCAGGAACACCGTTGAGGACACCCGTTTGCGCGGGACACGAACTCCGAATATGATAGGGGTTGATTTCACCTCAGGAAACCGATTCAGGGAGGATTCACATGGAACGATTTCGATTGACGGTGTTGGGCGCGATGGTATGTTTCTCGGCATCCGCGCTGGCGTTGGACAGCGACGGGCTGATCGCCGCGTTCCCGTTCGATGAAGGCAAAGGCGACATCGCCACCGACATCTCCGCCAACGCGCACGAAGGCGTGATCACAGCGGGCGAGTGGGTCGACGGACCCTTCGGCATGGCGGTCGAGTTTACAGGCGGTCCGTCGCACATGGCGGCTCCGGGACTGTACGCCTCGCTGCCGAATAACGAGATCACCGTAGGCGCATGGTTCTACTTGACGACCCACCCGGCGTACGAAGGGATCATCGGCGGCAGTCAACCCGGCAAGGGAGCCGTCAAGGGCGAATGCTGCCAGTACCGCATCATGGTGAACCCGGGCTTCAGCCTGTTCATTAATGCGGGCGGGCATACCGACGTGACGGTCCCGACCATCGTGGAGCCGAATCGGTGGTATCACTATGTCATGACCATCGGAGACGGCGTTGTCACGGTGTACTTGGACGGCGAAAACGTGCATGAAGGCGTGCCCGTCAACGATCCGCTGCCGGAACTCGACACGCCGTTCCTCGTAGGCGCAGGTGAATCGCCCGGCACATGGCCCCTCTTCGGTTATGTCGATGAGCCGTTCATCTTCGACCGAGCCATTTCAGCGGGCGAAGTCGTGGAAATACAGGAAAAAGGTTTCGTGGTCGCTTTGGCCGTAAATCCGCGCGGGAAAATTCCCGCGATGTGGGGATCGATCAAGGCGGCGCGACAGTAATCCCTTCAACGGGATGATTCGATCATGAAAAAGGGCGCGACATCACATATGTCGCGCCCTTTTTTTCTCATTTTGCGGCGCTTAGAGCGACCAGTCGGTGATCGGGCGACCGCCCGTTGCTTCTACGAGTTCAGGGCGTTTGTGACGAGGCGTTGTGCGGCGGCGGGGACTGTCTTGGCGATCCGCACGGAGTCGCAGCCGTTGAACTCAGCGAACCGCGTCAACGCTCCCGCGAGCGGGCGCGCCACCGCGTCCAGCCCATTGAAGTCGGGTTCAACGTACAGCGCGTGGATGGTCAGCACGCGCTTCTTCCGCTCCGCCTTCGCGTCTATCCGACCGATGAATCGGTCGCCCCATAGAATCGGCAGGACGAAATAGCCCCATTCCCGCTTCGGTTTGGGTACGTAGCACTCGATGCGGTACGAAAAGTTGAAGAAGTGCTCCATCGCGGCGCGATCGATCGTCAGTCCATCGAACGGCGAGAGGATGATCGCGCGCGATTTCGGCGGCGCGGTCGGACGTTCCAGCAGTTCGGCGAGCGCAACGTACTCGCCCTCATCGCCGTCGACGGACACGCGCTCAACCTCGCCCGTCGAGATGAGGTCGGCGAGCGCGTCCATCATCGCGCGCGGGTCCGACTTCTTCCACTTGACGCCCCATTTCACGGACTTCGCGGGAACGATCCCGCGCCGATTCAACAGTCACCTCACCCCGAACCGCGCGAGTTCGTCCGCGTCGGGCAACGACGTGTCGAGGTCGGCTGGCAAGACGCGCTCGGTCAGGTCGTAGACGCGCTGAAAGCCTTCGCGCGCCGACACCATCAGGTCGCCCGTGTCGAGCATCGTTTCGAGCGCGCTCTTGGCGGGCTTCCAGTCCCACCATGTCCCGCGCGGCTGGTTGCGGTCGTCGTGAAAATCGGACGCCTTCAGCGCGCCTTCGTTGCGGATGCGCCGTTTCACCTCGCCGACGAGATCGCGGTTCGCGTCGAGCCATTTCTTTTAGCGCGGGTGCAGCGCGTCCTCGTTCAGCGCGTGGAGATAGTAGCGGTAGTCGCACATCGGGACGTAGGAGACGGCGTGCGTCCACGTCTCGAAGACGCGGCGGTCTTTGGCGAGCAGGTCGTCCAGATAGGCGGGTTGATAGTCCGGCTGGCGCGACCAAAAGACATGATGATGCGCTCGTTCGATGACGGAGATCGTGTCGATCTGGACGTACCCCAACCGCTCGATGAGTCGCGCCGCGCCCGCCTTGCCGGACTCGACGCGCCCTCGACCGATCCCCTGCGCGTTCAGGATGACGCGCCTCGCTTGCGCCGCCGTCAACTCAACGCTCATTGGGCGTCCGTTCGTCGCAGTTTCAGAATCCCGCCGGAATCTTGGGCGATATAGATGAACTCGTCCGCGTCGGCGGTGATGCCTTCCTGGTCTTCGCCCGGCAGCGCGTAGAACGCCAACCGTTCGCCGCTGCGCCGCAGCGCGACGAGCGCGTTGTTGCTGTCGCTGATCGCAATGAGCAGATCGCGCCCGGCGTCGTAGTGCAGGTCGGATAGGTCGCCCATATCGAACGGGACGACGCGCTCGATCACCGCCTGATCGCCGCCTGTGCGGATAGGAGCGACGACTTCGAGGATTGCGGAACGGTCATCGGGAGCGGAGTCCGCGAAACCCTGATTCGTCACGTAGAACACGCCGCCTTCGGGGTGATGGTCGTCCGCGACAAACGCGATGCCCTCGATGCCCTGCCCGCCTTCGGCGATGATCGTCTTCGCCTCCATTGTGCGACGTATGGGGAAGCGGCGCGTCACGGCGAAGGTGTCCGGGTTGATCTCCGCGATTTCATCCAGCCCTTCGACGGCGACGTAGAGCAGTCCGCTCGACGGATCGACGGTGACGCCTTCAAAGTCGGGCGTGCCCTCGAATGCGATCTTGTCGGAGCGGACCGGCGCGCCGTCCGTTTCGATTTCGCAGAGATGTCCCTCGTCGCTGACGACGAACAGCGTTTTACGCGCGGCGTGGTAGGTGATGCCGGACGGCTCCGGGAAGTCGATCCTGTCGATGTTGCCGATCAATACGACGGGCAGCGGCGGCAACTCCTCCGCGACAACGCCCATCGATGCGGCGCACAACAACGCGCATCCGAAACGAGTCCATTTCATCGAATAACCGTCCTTTGTTTCATTGGGGGAGTAGTGACGTTCCTTTTGGTAGGAGCATCGTGTGGCAGATGGGTCGATCAGGTCAAGTGTCCGTTCTCGGCGCGACGGAGTCGGACGGATTGTTGCGCCGCCGTCACACCGTCTTTATACTGATGAGCGGATGTGGTCGGATGCGATACCGGAACGAGTTTGGAAGGGACGAAAAAACGTGGCGAAGTCGGGCTACAAGATCGGATTTGTCGGTGTGGGACGCATGGGCGGCAACATGGCGCTCCACCTGAACGACGAGGGGTTCACCGTCAGCGCGGTCTACGACGTGAACGCGGCGCGGACGAAGGAGGTCGCGGACGAGATCGGCTGCAAGGCGGCAGCGACCCCGGCGGCGGTCGCGGAGGCGTCGAACGTCGTCGTCACCGTCGTGACGGACGACGCGGCGATGCGCGGCATCTACGCGGAAGGCGACCCGTCCAGCCTGTTGAATCACGCGAAAGACACCATCTTCATCAACTGCGCGACGCTCTCGCCGCAGATTCACGAAGACGTGTCCGCGTTGATCGAAGCGCGAGGCGGCGACGCCCTCGAAGGCTGCATGGCGAGCAGCATCACCCAAGCGCGTCAGGGCACGCTCTACCTGATGTGCGGCGGCAAGAAACCCGTGTTCGACAAGGTGCAACCCATCCTCGACGCCCTCAGTATCAACCTCCGCTACATCGGCAAGACGGGCGACGCAGCGAAGGTGAAGGCGCTCGTCAACATGGTGATGAACATCAACACGGCGGGGTTGGCGGAGGGGTTGGGTCTGGCGAACGCGCTCGGACTCGACCTGAAGATGGTGTGCGAGGTGTTCTCGCAGACGGGCGCGAACTCGCGCGTGCTGGAAACCGACGGCGAGGACATGATCAACCGCGACCACGAGTGCTACTTCTCAGGGGCGCACGCGGCGAAGGACTCAGGCATCGCGCTTCACTTGGGTCATTTGGAAGGGTTGAATCTGCCGCTGG
>JAQBWJ010000001.1 GCA_027625215.1 Candidatus Poribacteria bacterium | reverse complement strand
TGACGACCGTCCACGGTTGCGGGCCACCTGCCGCTGCCGCATCCAACGCTTGGACCGCGCGCTCGCGCACTGACCGAAGGTTCTCGTACCGTTGTTGCTGATCGAACCGTTCGTCAGGCGTCGGGCCCGCACAGAAGCTCCCGATGAACGTCCCACCGGAACCCGCACCGACCCCGACGTGACTGACGTACGTGACCGACACATCGTCACTGGCGCTCTGCGGGATCGTCTTCGTTTCCTCGAAATAGTACAGATCGACGACGGGGCAGGAGCCGCCGCCTCCCCCTCCGGCTCCCGAAACCGTCGCCAGCCGAACATTTCCGTTGGCGTCCAGTGTGAGGGCGCGTTCGACGGAGTGGTTCAACTGGGTGATGTTCGTCATCTTGACCGCACCGTCAAAGGTCGAGTCGCCTTTGACCTGCAAGCCGCGTCCGGCGACGAGGCTGCCGTCGGCGCGGATCGTCAATCCGTCATCAACGCTTTGTGTCGTGCGGAGGATACGAAAGTCCGTCCCCTGCATGAACAGTCGGGTCGCATATTGTGATTGGAAGGCGTCCTGCGGTCCCTGGATCGTCAATCCCTGCGTCGCGGGGGATGTTGCGGAAGCCGCCTTCACATGGAGCGTGGAGACGAGGTTCTGCGCGCCCGTTCCGACGCCGACACGCCCGTCGTAGATGATGCCCGGTGTTCCTCCGGTCGTCGCCCGCCAGAATGCACCAGCGCCCGTCGCAGCACCAGCGCCGCTGCCGAGTGTGAACCATCCGGCGCTGTTCTTATCATCATGCGTCGCTTGTAGAACCCAGTTCCCGCTTTTATCCGGTCGCAGGGAGATCGCCGCCGTTGGGCCTCCGACACCGGTGCGATCGAACAGTATCCGCCCGGTCGCCGCTTGCAGCCGTAGGTTGTTACCTTCTTCGAGACCTGCGATCACGTCTTTTTCGGAGATGAGGTTTTCTACAGTCAGGTTGCCCGACTTGCTCTGCGGGGCACTACTTCCATCCAACGGCGCGGCGGGTTGTCCAAACGGGGGCGGCGCGGTTGGAGGCGACCAGCCACTTTGGTTTTGGGCGAGGGCGTAGGTCAGAAGGCGGGCGGAAAAGAGAATGCCAAGTACCAATGCGGTCCAGAACCACTTGTCTTGATAAGTTCGCTTCATTGGGTTCAGTATAACAAAAAAGAAGGGCGAGATACAGAGGTCTGCATCTCGCCTGTGGATAAGCCGTGCGGGCGTCCTTATCGGATTTTCATTGTCGCCCACGTTGTCGGCAGTTTGCTGAACGGTGAAACGGTGCGAGGTTGGAAGGTCGAGAGATCGCCGTGAACGGCGCCGCGCTCTCGCCACGGGAGCTCGAAGCGTGTCTTGTCATCCAGCGAAGCCGCGAACTGACGTCCATTGTCGAAGATGATCCAGTCGCCAACGACGTTCGTGAACCCACCTTGACCGAGGTTTGTCGCCTCGCCGGTTCCGATGTGACGGACGAAGACGAACGACTCTTCTCGACCCGGCGCGCCGCGATATGCCTCGTAGACGACGTATTCGTCGTTTCCTGCGAAGCGTGGCGGCACAGGCGCGATCAGCGGGTCTCGTACGAGCGTCTGCCGACCCGTCCCGTTGTGGCTGATGATCTCAATCGCCTCGAGACTCTGGAACAGGACACGCGAACCGTCCGACGAGAGCGAACTGTGCATCGCGTCCGACGCGAGGTCGATTTGCTCAGAGCCGTCGTGTCGGGCGACTCCCACCCATGTCGTTGCTCCCTTGTGGAAGGTGAACGAAACGAGTTCGTCGGATACGCCGGTCACACTGCCGTGGATCGTCGTCGATGTGACGGTTCCTGTGGTCAAGTCCGCAACGTAGGCAACATCGAAGACGCTGCCGTTGGTATCGACGTGGAAGTCGTTGAACGCGACCTTCGTGCCGTCGGGTGACCATCTCGGTCCACCGGCGTTGACCGCTCCGGTCGTGATCTGCCGTTCGATTCCTCCGATGGTTTTGACGAACAGCGTGCCGTGAAACACGCCGCGCTCGTCCTCTTTGGCGCGGATGAACGCCACACGTACCTCGTCGCCTTCCGATCCCATCGCAAGGGGTGGGAGGGCGAATCCGATGGCGATCAGCATCGCGATCATTCGGGACATATCGAGTCTCCTCGTTTTTCTCTGATTGCGGAAAATGGTCTCGGTCGACAGGCGCAATACGGGCATCACGTCGTCTGCCCCGTTCGGACGGACGAGCAGTAAGCAGTCTGTCGTCGTAGGTGAGTTTGTATGGTCGATTCAGAGGGTTGATTGTGGCGCGGAACGAAAAGGAAGGTTCCACCGAATGCTGACCGGATTATAACAAAACAGTTGCATAATGTCAACGACCTGCTCTCCTTCCCGATCCCATGTCCTACGCGCGAGTAGACGCACCACAGGTCGCTCGGTAGAATACGGGTCGCATGGATGATCTCGTTGTGTTCGGAAACAACGTGCGACGGATTCGAAAAGCGCAGAGACTTACGCAGGCAGAGCTTGGCAGTCGGGCAGATCTGTACCCCCGTAACGTGGGAGGAGTTGAGCGAGGAGAAAGGAATGTCACACTCCGCACCATGACGAAGATCGCAGCTGCCCTAGGTGTGCCGCTAAGCGAATTGGTCGCTGGCATCCCAACCAAGCGATAACAATGCTTTGTAAGAACCTGTTCGAGATGTAACCCACAGAAATACTCCATATATAGAGTATATTGCGGCGTCGAACGGTTTGCAATCACATTCGCCACCGCTCGGTTAGCTCCGCCTCAGCTTGTGCTTCTGATGATCTTACTTCGACGGCGTTCTTCGGAGGGCCCATGTCGTAACGGAAACGGTCTCGATGGGCGATGCCGGTGTGAATGTGATCTATCGAAAAAGCGAGACACTGAATGTCCCGCTTACGAGTCTTGATGAATGACCGCCCCAAAACGATCGAACACATCCCATGCGGCAAGGAACTCGTCCCACGCCACAATCTTTGGTGCATCGGAGAACTTCGGATCGTTGACGTAGATCGATGCGTCGTCGAAGCCGACAACGACCACCGCGTGCGGTCGGTCGGACTGCCAATAGGAGAGAGCACCCGTGCCGAGCATCACGATGACGGGAACGTTGGCGTTCAGATAGTCCCGAACCGCTTCGGCATCCAGGATGCCAGTCTCGACACGCACGCCCAGATCGGCGTTCTCGAGGAGCTCGATGTTGAGCATCTCCGTACCGACGGGCGTCTTTCCCAGCATTCGGCTGAGGCTGACTTCCTCCGTGTCGATCCCGTAGAATCCCAACACCATCCGCGCGCAGGCAGGAAGGCATGAGCGAGCCCCTTCCTGTGGAAAGTGAGGCACGCTCAGGTTCACTCGACCATGCCCTCCTCCGGCTCTGGGTAGAGCTCTTTCAAGATCGGATACGCCGCCTTTCGCAAGGCTTCATTCTCCGTCTTGGTCAGCGCATAACGACCCGCGATCGCATCCACGTATGCGAATCGTCCGGTCGGATAGGTGTTTGGATCGTCTTCCGGCGGCACGACGAGCAACGGCACCTTCCAGTAGACATGTTCGCCCTCGACGAGGAGTTCCGGTTCGCCTGTCATCACCATCTGCCCGATCTTCTTCATCAATTCGACGTTGACGAGCCGGCGGGCGATGGGCGCGGCAATGTTGACGTCCGCGTCGACTCTGACGCGGATTCGCCCCTTCTGTGCGCCGCTTGAATCGACGGCCTGTTCGGTCTGCATGGTCAAAATCCTTTCCCACATTCACGGTAATGATCCATCCCAAGCATAACACAGGGCAACCCGCCGTCAATTCGGCGACCTCATGTGAACACGTCCCATTCAGCGCACATCCGTGCCCAGCGAAGCATTCTCCACAGGGCAGTGTCCGCGCAGACTACAACTGCTCCAACCGCGCGAGTTCCATCCCGGCTTTGACGGCGATCTCGCTTTCCGAGTTCATCGAGACGCACTGCCGGAAGGCATCGATCGCCTGGTCCGTCTGCTCTGCGCCCGACGTCAGCATCTTCTTGACCGTCGCACCCAGCCCGCCGTCCTGACCGCCGCGCTGCTCCCGCAGGTCGATGAAGAACTGTCCGATGTTGTACAGCGTCGCCTGATCCGGCTCCACCCTCAGCGACTGGTTCATCTGTTCGATGGCGTTCTGCACATCGCCCTGATTCCGCAGGAGGATTCCCTTCTGAAACAGCGCCATCGCCTTCACGGAGGGCGCGCCGAGTTTCACGTCGGGGTTTTCGGGGTTCGGAATCGTGACGTTCGCGTCCACCGCATCGCAGATCGCGACGGCGCGGTCGAGGTCCGCGTGGAGCGAGTGGATGTCTTTCATCTCCCGATGCGTGGAGAAGAAGCTCTTGACGAACTTGCTGATCCACGACCAGAAATCGGCGCGTTCCATCTCGGCGTCTCGTTCCCGGATGTTGGAACGCACCTCGGCGAACACTTTCTCGTAGGTTTCCTCAACGCTGACGACCAAGCCTAACGCGACCCGCAGATTGAATTCGGAACCAGCCATTCACGACCTCCTTATCGTCGATTCACTTTTCCCGACCACACATCAATCAATCCGGTTGAACGCTCCTCTAACATTTCTTACACTTTGCGTCAATCGGAAAGTTGCTCCTGTCGATCAAGTCAACGTGAACGCGCCGGTTTCAGGGGGCGAGGTTCGGCGGTCGCACCCGTCGACCAAGTCGGATGGCGCAGCCAGTCCGACGATGGAATGTAGAGATTAACAGAAGAAGATATACAACTCCGCGCAGGATCGAGCGTAGATCGCAGTCGTCGTCGGGGTTCGCGCCGATTCGACTGTAACCCGTTCAAATATGGGGTTGATATAGTCTTGTTATGCCTTAGGATTACATCCTCATTATAGGGATGAGGCGATGGAAGATTCGGCTGGAATCGTCCTGTTCCTTCTCGTGATCGGTGCGGTCGTCCTGGTGATGATCTACCGCCGCGCCGAAGACAAACGACGCCTTCAGGCGAAGCGCGAGGAAACACAGGAGTGGCTCTCGGAACAGTCCCGCCGGGACGCCTGCCTGCGGATTCTCAACGAACTCTACGAACAGCAGCCGCAACTGTTTGAGCAGTTCGTCAGTGTCGACGAGGTGCTGGAACTCGTCGAACACGATTGGACGGCGGACGAGATTTTGGAGTGGATGACGGAACAGGCGAAGACGGATAACGCGGTCGTGCTGGGCTACCAACCGCTCGGAGACGGGGCGCGGTTCGATGTCTCGTTGGCGCAGCCGTTCCGCGAGCGACACGTCTACGTGATCGGCAAAACGGGTTCGGGCAAAACGAACTTCCTCCGCACGCTCATCGAGCAGGACGTGGAGCGCGGCGACGGCATCGGCGTCATCGCGCCGGAGCAGGAGATGCTGACTGAGGAGGTGCTGCCCTACATCCCCGATCACCGAATCGACGACGTCATCTACTTCAACCCCGCCGACACGGAGCGACCTGTCTGCTTCAACCCGCTCCATCTCGAAGACGGCGAAGACATCGATCTGCGCGCCGACGAACTGCTGACGATCTTTCAGCGGATCATGGGTGAAGGCGGACACCGCATGAACGAGATCCTCCGTCACGCCGTCTACGCCCTCTTAGAACGACCCGGATCAACCTTATTGGATGTGCCGCGACTGCTTGACCCGGACGACGGTTTGTTTCGGGAGATCGTCATCCGCGAGACGCGCGACCCGGACACGGAACGGTTCTTCCGCGACGTGTACCCGCGCTTCCCCAAGGACGCCCACCTGCCCATCGTCAACCGGCTCGGACGGTTCCTCCGTCCCAAGACGATCCGCAACGTCCTCTGCCAGCCGACGCCCTCCTTCGACTTCCGCAAGGCGATGGACGCCGGCAAGATCATGCTGTTCAACTTCTCGGACGGCATTCTCGGCGAGACGAACTGCAGCATCCTGGGCAACTCGTCGTTTCGAAGTTCCAACTGGCGACCGCAAGCCGCGCCGACACGCCGATGCGTCAGCGGCGCAACTTCTGGCTCTACGTCGACGAGTTTCAGACCTTCACGGACGTGGCGACCGCCTCGTACGAGAAGATGCTCAGCCGCGCCCGCAAGTACAAACTCGGACTCGTCCTCGCGCATCAGACGACGAGCCAGATTCCGCTGAACCTCGTCCGCGAGATTCTCGGCAACGTCGCCTGCGTCGTCGGCTTCGTCGTCTCGCACGACGACGCGACCCGTCTCTCCAAAGAGTTTCTCATCCGGCGCGAGGGCGAACTGAAACACGTCGCGGCGGACGAACTCGTCCATCTCCGCGTCGGGGAGGCGTTCTGCAAGATCGGCAACTCGACGGTGCGAATGAACACCTATCTCGCCGACCAGTACCCCGACCACGCCCGCGCGAAAACGATCATCGAACGTTCCCGGCAGAACTACGGTGTCGAGCCGATGGAAGTGGCGGAGCCGGCGCGACGGGAGCGGTTCGACTCCGGCGTCGCGGCGGCGTCTTCCCGCGCACGTTCGCAGAAGTCGCATGAGGACGCCCAAGAGCAGGAACGGACGCCGCTGGACGGGTTCGATCCGGGCGACCCGTTCGACGCCTGAATGACAGGGTAAGGAGGAAGCGATGCGGGAACCGCTCATCACGGATCGGGACATCGGCGTCGTCCTCGACCTGTACAAACACCGCTATCTGACGACAGCGCAGGTCGAGCGACTCCGGTTCCCCTCCCGGCAGACGGCGAATCGCCGGCTCCGCGTCTTGATTGAGCACGACTATCTGAAGGGCTATCAGTCGCCGGGCGTCGAGGATCGCGTCTTCTATCTGACGCCACGCGGGATCGATCTCGTCGCGCAGACCCTTCAGTGTCCGACCGATGAACTGCGGGCGCAGCGGGTCTCTCATGCGCCGAAGGACTACTACTTCCTCAAGCATTTCATCGCCCTGAACGACTTCCGCATCACGCTGACGCAGGCGTTGGAAACGCGCGACGACCTCGGACTGCTCGGCTTCATCCCGGAGCATCACGGCGAGAAGACGGCGCAGGGCGGCTGGACGAAATACATCCGCGATTTCGTCTGCGACATCCACGACCCGGAGCGGCGGATCGGGTACACGCCCGACGCGGTGTTCGCGCTGCGGAAGGGTGACGGGCGCGCCCTGTTCTTCGTCGAGATCGACCGGGGGACGGAGGTGCTGACGAACCCGGAGAAGGGGTTCCTCCGCGCCGTCGGGTTCTACTACCGCTACTTCATCGAGGAGGGCTACCAGCGGTACGCGGACGACTTCAAGTGCGAACCGTTCAAGGGGTTCCGCGTGCTGTTCGTGACGACGAGCGAGACCCGCGTCGAGAACATGCGCGCCGCCGCGAGCGAACTGAATCTGCGGGAACGGCGGTTTATCTGGTTGACAAACATGGAGCGGATTGCGCCGGAGACAATCTTTGCAGAAATCTGGAAGTCCGCAGAGATGAGCGATCCGAACGCATATCGGATCGGTTGAAACAGCACCACAACGTCAATGATGCCCGCTCAGGAAGAACAGCAAATGAAGATTGGTTACCAACAGTAAAGAGTTCAAAATGAGAATAGCTGATGTAATTCAGTGGGAGCCTGCCTCAGACGGCGACCTCGTTTGGAAACATCCGATATCTGATATCCGGTTCATCAGTCAGCTCATCGTGCATCAGAGCCAGCAGGCGTTACTTGTACGAGATGGACGAGCTCTGGGGACCTACGGTCCTGGACGCCATACACTGACCACTCAGAATATCTTCGGTTGGGACGCTATCCTTCGCTTTATTTTTAATGGAGAAACTCCTGTACCGGCAGAGGTTTGGTGTAACTACTCAGGCATCGAGAACGCAGTAGTCATGCGGGTTTACGACGAGACAGAATCGTGATGCGAATTCGTCGCGTAACAGATGGAACTCACGGCGGATCGGCGCAAACGTTGTCGTGGTGGTCTTTTCGACCCCTTCCTAACCTTCCCTGCAAGGGAAAGGAACTGTCCTACATCGCACCGAACGATGCGGATCAAAAGAGTTGCGACCCCCGTCAATGCTCAATTCCGACCCTTTTCGACCCCGGCTGAGTAGTTACGGTTTGGTTTGTAAATAAGATTGTCAAGCGGGACCTTCGATGGGGTACACCTAACAGAATCCAAATTCAAATACCTGATCCAGCATTCAGCGTTCCAGTGAGCATCGGGGCTCATGGAAGTTGGGGGTTCCAGATTCGCGATACCCGCAATTTCCTCGTGCAGCTTGTTGGAGCACGCCAACAGTCATCGGTAGATGATGTTCGGTCCTGGTTCTTAGCTCGTGTCGTTCAACAGCCGACATCTCCGGGAGCCGGTCATTCCATATCATCTACTCAGCCTCGCGCTAGGGTTGGTTGGCGCTTCGGGATGGTGTAGCCTGTCGTCATGGAATCGTCGCCGACATGGACTCGCGACCAACTCGCGGCTTTGAACCTCGAACGGCTGATCGAGGTCATCCTGTCTCTGCAAGAACGGATCGCCGCGTTGGAAGCGGAGAATCGGGCGTTGCGCGATCAACTCGCGAAGAACAGCCGGAACAGCGGGAAGCCTCCCAGCAGCGACGGGTACGGCAAACCCGCTCCGAAGAGTCTGCGTCCTCGCGGCAAGCGGAAGAGCGGCGGACAGCCCGGTCACAAGGGACATACGTTGCGGATGGTCGAGACGCCGGACCGCATCGAGACGCATCGGGCGGCGACCTGTCCTCGGTGTGAGCGGGATTTGACCAACGTGGAACCGGACCGGATCGAACGTCGCCAGGTGTTCGACCTTCCGCCGGTTCGGATGGAGGTCACGGAGCATCGCGCCGAGATCAAGCGGTGTCCGTGTTGCGGGGACAGGATCGGGGCGCGCTTCCCGAAGGCGAGACGCGGCCGACACTGTATGGCGCGGGCATGAAGTCGTGGGCGGTCTACGTGAACGCCTGTCAACGCAGATGGATAGGGAGGTCCGCTCGTGAGCAAAGCGCGTGTGACGATCACAGTGATCCTTCACATGTTGGCCGTTGTCGCCTTGGCGCAGCAGGACGCATCGGATGAAAACTCCTCGCCTGAGCTGCCGGTCGTCGCGGTCACGACGCTAAACCACCTCTCGGCATATCCCGACGACGCATGGGTCGCGATGAGCTTTTCGGAGAGCATGGCATCAAAGCTGGCGCAGCTCTCCGAGAGAATGACCGTCGTTGAACGGGTTCGGCTAAACGACTTGTTGCGCGCGCGCGGCATCGCGCGGGACTCTCTCGACGAGATGACCGTAGAGGAACACCAAGAAATCGGCTCCTACATCGGTTGTCAGCGACTCATCTTGGGCAGCGTCAGTCTTACGGGATCCGGCGACGATCTCGGGACGCGGATTACCGCGAACGTGCGAACCGTCGATGTTGAAACCGGCGAGATTATGAATGCGAATAGCGTTCAGGGCGAAGTGAGAGAGCTGTTCGATCTGGAAACCGAACTGGCGTTGGCGTTGTTGCGGTCAATGGGCATCGACCCGTCAGCAGCAGAGATCGAACAGTTGAGCTTGAAAGAGACAACGTCGCTCGTCGCCGACAAGTATTTCAATCTTGGCCAGCAGTCGTTATACCAAGGCGATTACGAACGCGCAAAGTCGCTCTATGACAAGGCGTTGGAGACATTGAGCGGCGCGTATTATCAAGCTGCAGAATTGAGCCTGATCGAGGCGCTTCGGCGGCAGAAGGACGTTGCTGACGACGCGCAAAAGACGGCGATTCGCGCCGAGGCGCGACGGCGACGGGACGAAAGCCGACGGATACGCGAACAGGAGTTCAACGCGAGACTGTTCACCGAAGCGCAGTACAGTCTCGTCGCGGAGGATTACGAAAGCGCGTTGGCGCTGTTTGAGGAGTATCAAGAGAAGGCGCGGCCGCCGAGTCTGCTCAATTGGCAAATCGAAATCAAGAATGATTGGATCAACCGAGCTTACGACGTGTTTTTGTACGGCGGGATGATGTTCATCCCGGTCTGGAGTCTGTCGCCTGAAGGCTACGTCTTTCGTGTTACAGCGATCGACAATCGTCTTGGCTCGACTCGCTGGACATATATCACGGATCCGGTTCAACGAGAGTTCGAGGAGGATTCAACCTTCGGAGCCGGGCCTGGTCAGCAAGTTCGACCATTCGGCGGGTCGGGCGGCACGATCGTGATTAGCGTGGACAATCATCGAATCGCGGCGTTGGACATTGGGACGGGAGACGAGCTATGGACGCATCGCCACGACGCGCAAAGCCCGTGGTCTACCGACACGTGGCCGACGATGAGCGTCTCGGCGGGTCGGTGCAGTGTTAAGTTTGACGATGGCATCGTGAAAGTGTTCGATCTGGCCTCTGGCTCGGCGCTCTGGAAGACGGACTCCGGGTTGTTGGGTACTGGCGGATTTGCCGCGGACGAAGAATTGGTCTACGTGGCGTCGCGCGATCAGCTATTGGCTCTGGAGTCCGATTCGGGAGAAGAACGATGGCGGCGCCCGCTTGGCGGCGTAATGAGTCTCAAAGCGCCATGGTGTGACCTGTTGCCTGTTGAGCTAGAGTCCATTAAGAAACAGGGATCGGACTACGAGCGCCGGGTTAATCATGCCCGCGATGTCCTGAGCGACAGAGAACTTAATTTAGCGGAGGCCGCCTTAGATTCGTTCCGGGACGAAGAGGAGATGGCGACGCGCGGATTGCTTGTCTTTGGCAACTCGACCAATAAACAAATCGTTACTTATGATGTGTTGCAGTCGATCGACGGAGCGCCGCTGCGTTCGACGAAGGAGTTCGTCCAACTCGCCACTGCTGAACAGCCGACGGCTACAAGGAGCGTGGAGATCCTTCGGGCCAGGCAAGTTAAGCGCATCGAGATAGCGGAATCGCTCGACCCGCCAGGCTTGGCGGTCTTTCACCCGGTTCTGCTCGCGAATAGGGACGCCGTGTTCGTAGGCGTCGCAGGTTCGCCGGGGTCAGTCTGTGCGTTAGAAAAGCCGGACGGGGGAGTGAGGTGGCATTACGACTTTCCTATGGAGGGCAGTGTCGTGCGCATGGAAGTTGTCGACGACCGCTTCGTTGTCACGTACTTACTTCCGTACTATGACAGTCGAACATATGTCTTAGGTCTACATGATGGCCAAATCCTTGCGCACGCCGACGCTAACGCGGTCGTCACTCAGGATAGTATCTGTTCACAGGATTGGATCGCCCGTAGCTTGGAGAGCCGATCAATCGAGTCGAATGAGCTTCTTTGGTCCGACATGCGGAAGACCCTCATCGTCCCTACGGCGCAGCCTCGCGATGTCGGAATGTTCTTCACGTTCGAGCAACCGCAACCGGATAATCAGGACAACCCAGGCATATTAGCGGCGAGAAGCGGCCGGACAGGCGAAGAATTGTGGCGCCATTCTTCTCCGGGCGGAATAGCAGAATTACTTCTCGATGACGACCATGCGTACGTGGTCGTTGAAGGTCTCTATGGGGCTCGCAGCGTTCATTCGCTCCGTTCTTCATACGTGGTGTTGCCGGGACAAGTCCCAGCGCGCGATGTGTTGGCAGGCATCGGATCAGCCCTTGTTGGCCTCGGGCGCAACGAGGATGCCATCGCCGTTCTGTCCGACGCGCGAGCGCAAGGGGCCGACCTTCGGCAGATTGATTGGCTATTGATGCGAGCGTACGCCGCGCGCGGCGATATGGCGCAGGCAATTGAGGCGCGGCACCAATTCCTTGTGAACTCTCCGTACGAATCGACTCCGAGTTCGATCAGGCGTCAGCTTCACGATGAACAGGCGTTGAGCTATTGGTCCTCTACTGACGCGCGATCCCTTGACGAACTTCTACCGGCAGTGCGCACGGAGGATGCATGGGCACGGCCCAATGGACCGTGGGGCAGCTTTCCTCTCACCTTCATCGGAGACTCGCTGTACATGCGCGAGGGATCAGATTTGATGGCCGAACATGGCTGGTGGAAGGACGAATCGTCAGATCCTCGGGCTCTGGGCGAGGCGTTTGTGAGCTTTTATGGTTATAGGACGGACGGCGCGTTTCCTCCGCGAGGCGAACCGGTATATGTCGCGTTCTATGACAGGGCTGCGGTCAATGAACGATCCGCGCCGAGTTTGGGCGCGTTTGACCGAGCGTCCCACAAGGCGATTTGGCTGTTCAAAGGCGAACCGGCCACGCCGACGCCGCTCGGCATTGGCCTACCGGAGCTTGAGATTCGAGACGAGGTTTATTGGGGAGCCGGCGGCGTTCTGTACGTCATCGATAAGACGACCGGAAACCTGATATGGCGGTTCAGCGACCCGGAAACGCCGCACCTATTCAAGCGGGGCGCTGTAGTCTCCGACGACGGCGATAGTTGGCGACTTCCGGAGTTTCTTACGACCCTCTATATCGACGTCGAGGATGTCCTCATCATCGACTCGGACGTATTGATATCGGTTTCGAAGGAAACCGGCGAACTGAATTGGCGGGTTCCTTTTGAGAGCCTGCACCACCAAGTATTGCTTCGCGACGGGTTGATCTACGCGCTCTCAGGCGGACTGTATTGGTCGTACCCGGAGGACGGGCGTCGAGCGCCTATTCGGGCACCTGGGGCATTGACGGCGCTTGACCGTGAGACTGGGGCCGTGCTGCGACGCGTCCCTCTACCATATCACTTCCGTGAGCCGATTTCGGAATTCGCCGTAGACGACGATATGCTCTACGTCCATGTTGACTACTACTTGCTTGCGTTTGATCAAAAGTCTGATAACCCCGTCTGGTCGTTCGATGGTTCGCATCGATGGAGCATAGGCGACGATGGATACAGCATGGCCGTCGGAGATCGATCGATTTACCTTCCCGGACGACCGTTGTATGCGATTGACAAGCAAACAGGTCAGATTCAGTGGGCATTGGATGGGTTTGAGGGCAGCGTGCGTATTGCGCCGCCCGGTTCAACGGCATTCGGTCAATCGGTTGGGGATCCCGCGGTTCTTTATGCTCAGCGTAAGTCCGGCATCGAAGGATACAAACCTGCGGAGGTGGTCTACGGATTTGACGTGGAGCGTTTGCAGTCGCTTGGACCCACCGGCAAATTGTGGTGGACTCCGTATCCCACGCACAGAACGCATCGAGGGAAGCCTCCGCAAGTTTTCCTGAAAAACGCGCGCAGCGGTCTTGCGCGGTCGGGTTTTCCTGCTGAAACGCTCTCGGATCCGGTCGTTGCGGGAATGTTCCGAGCGCCGTCCGCGCCGTCCGTATCAGTTGTATTCAAACAGACTGCAGCGGACATCGCCGTGGGATGGTATCAAGGCGGCGAGGACCATCAGCTCTTTGAATCGGTCGCCGATGCCTCCTCTGCCATTGAATTCCATCCTAATGACGGATCGTTCGGATTCTACATTCGCGTCCGGTATCAGGGCCGCGAGCATATTTGGAGAAGCGAGACTGACGCGAACAATGGCGAGATCCATTTGATCGCCTTTCCGATTCGCTTAGAAGATTCGAACGCGGTTGATTCCTACATCTTGTGCTGGGAGGATTTGCCGTTGGACTCGACCGTTCTCGATTTATTTGGTGATTTGGGGTTTTACGACGATGTCGTCATCCGCGTAGACGGAATTGTGCCCGAAGAAGCGGCGCCATATTCAGGCAGCCTCCCGAGCGCTGCGCACGAATGACGATTGATCCAGACCGACTCGCGGGTTTCGACGCGCCACAAGAACACCGAACTGGGGGAGCAATGATGTTCAGCAAGCCACCGAACGCGGCGGATACGCGAACGCGACCAAAAACAATGATGCTCTTCGGATGTCTCACGCTTTGCGTCCTTACGGCATGTAGTGCTCAGCACAGAGCAGGCGTGAAGAGAGAGGAGACGTGGCCTGGGAGACCGACTGTGGTTGTCGGTGGCGTTACCAATGCGCACACGGCTGCGCGGTCGGATTACATTGAAGAAGCATTCGCGGCGAGCTTACGAACTGCCCTCAATGAGTCAGGTCACTTCGTCGTACAGACGTCTGGCGGCGCAGACTACGAGATCATGACGACCTTGTCAGGTTCGAATATCGCCATGAGAGCGGACGTGGAGTTTGTTCGCATCGCTGAGGGCCGCAAAGTCGTCGAACGCAGCTTCGCTGCACATGGGGTCGCTGCCGTCCGCCCCTTGGTCCGTCAGCTCATGCCGCGCATCCTCGACGCCTATCCATTGTGGGGAACCGTCGTTGAGGCGACGGACGAGAACATTCTTGTCAACCTGGGAGAAGAG
Organism: Candidatus Poribacteria bacterium; assembly: GCA_027625215.1. Taxonomy (GTDB): domain Bacteria; phylum Poribacteria; class WGA-4E; genus JAQBWJ01. Next base: position 34,583 of record JAQBWJ010000001.1, on the reverse strand, counting down.
AACGGAATTTCGGTTGGGAACATGCTTGTCATTGCGAAGGGCACCGTCCCAATCGCGACGCTTGAAGTCTTGGAGGTCCGTCCCACAGAATGCGTTGCGCGGGTCGCGCGACAGAAGGCTCCCGTCGGCGCCGGTATGAGAGCGCGAACATGGGAGGATCTCGACACCGCGCAGTCACAACCGGGCTCCGAGTCGCTTATCGCGATTCTGCCCTTTGAAAACCTCGGAGATGCGCCTGAATTCGCGTGGATCGGCTCCTCGATTCAAGAGTCGCTCACGACGGAACTTCAGTCTCTGAGCAGCTATCGGCTGGTCGAGCGAGGACAGCTGCGTCGCGTTGTGAATGAACAACAGCTGCAGGCGTCGCCGTTGTTCAATCCAAATACAGCTGTTGAGACGGGAACGCTTTGGAACGTGCGCTTTCTCGTGATGGGAGGATACCGGCAAGCCGGCGACATCTACTATCTAAACGCTCGGCGAATCGATGCGCAAACCGGCGAAGTGATGGAGACCGCCGACATCGCCGGTCGCGATTTGTTCCAGCTTCAAAAGGACCTTGGACGGAGGCTCCGGGCGGAGCTGGATCCAACGGAGCATCCCAATTCCGAAGAGGTGGAGCATGAGTTGGAGGCGGATCGACCCGCTGGCGAGATCGCTGCGACGGATGAGAACGCGAAACCGTCTGCCGATCCGGTCGTTTACGCGCTCGTCGCCGGCGTTGATGATTACGTTCATGTCGCCGACTTGGCGAATCCCGTCGCTGACGCAACCGCAATCGAGCGAGAGCTTCGGGAGACGTATCGTTGCTCGACCGAGTTGATCACAAATCCAACACGCGAAGAGTTCCTGGATTCGCTTTACGCTCTTGCCGACCGAGATTACGGCATTCACGACCAAGTGATCGTGTTTTTCGCCGGACACGGTTGGTTCGACGATAGGACGAAGCGCGGTTATCTCGCGCTAAGCGACAGCCGAAGACTGTCAGACGACCCTTACCGAGACAGCCTTGTGCCTCACGAAGAAATCAGAACCATCTTGGAACGACTCGACAGTCGACACGTCGCTTTGATCGTGGACGCTTGTTTTAGCGGGACGCTCGACGCGAGCGTCGCTCTCGGAGGCCATCGAGGACTCGATCCTATCTATTCCGACGCTGGCCGGGCGGAGTACGTGGGACGCAAGCTCGCGCACAGGACGCGATACTACATCACCTCAGGCGGCGCGGAATACGTCCCGGATGGCAGGCCCGGACAGCACAGCCCCTTCGCGCGCAGTTTTCTCTTCGCGCTGCGCAGTTTGGGCGGCGCGGACGGCATTCTAACGTTGGAAGAAATCCTCATGGAGTTGGAAAAAGTCCGTCCACAGCCGAAAGGAGGAGAGCTTTACGGTCACGAGCCGGGCGGCAGCATCGCGCTCATCTCACGACACTTGGAAGAGGCGATCCCTGTGTTGATGCTCCCGCCGCAGAAACCGAGCGACCCGCGCGATCCGCTTGAACTCAATTCGCTTGAATAGGACTGGCGACCCAGACAAGCCGGAAGTGACCGATTCATCGAAGCTCAAGCGGCAACGGCGGCCAAGTCTCGGCGCGACGATGTTGATTGTACGATATCCTTTCTCGATGATGAGGCTACCCCCATTCTTTGGGCACGAAATCGGCGAACTTAAGGTGGAATGGCAACCGGTTTTCATCGGTCCGATTTCTGATAGACCTCTTCGGGCGTCCGGTAGTCCAACGCCTGATGGGGTCGCTCGGTGTTGTAGAGCCGGAAGTAGGCGTCCAGTCCTTGTTGGGCTTCCCATCCGTCCGCGTAGTCTTTCGTGTACACCTCCTCGTATTTGACGCTTCGCCACAGCCGCTCGATGAATCCTCTCAGACCCAACAACCCCGTTGGGTCTTCGTTCCCAGAACCGGGCGCGACCGTCCATGCTGATCCGAATCTGCGCCGCTTCCAAGCGTCCGGTGAACTCCTTGCTGGTGAACTGGCTTCCCTGATCGCTGTGGAAGACCTCCGGCGTCGCGGTCCGCAGGGCGCGATCCAGCGTGTTCACGCAGAAGAACCGATCCAGCGAATTGCTCAACTCCCACGCCAGCACAAACCGGCTGAACCAGTCCATGATCGCCACCAGATACAGGAAGCCCCGATCCAGCGGGATGTACGTGATGTCGGTGCACCAGACCTGATCGGGCCGCTCGATGCGCATCTGCCGCAGCAGATACGGATACACCTTGCCGCCGCCCTGTGAGGTACGCTTCCGCTTGGGACGAATCGCCTGCAATCCCATCAGGCGCATCAGGCGTTCGACCCGCTTGGGATTGATCGGAAAGCCGACCGCCCTCACCAGACACGCGGTCATTTTGGGAACGCCCAGGAACGGCATCCGCGTGTAGTGTTCGTCGATCAGCCGCATCAGCCTCAGATTCAACTCCGAGACCCCGACCGGTTCGTAGTAGAAGATCGAACGATTCAGACCGATCAACTCGCACTGCCGCGACACCGAAATCTGCGCGGGTCCTCCCTCGATCAGACATCGTCTCTCCTCAACCGACGCGTCCCACTTTTTTTTCCAACCAGTCCAGCTCGACTTTCAGCTGACCGATCTGGCGGTAGAGCTCCGCTTGAAGTTCCTCCGCCTCACGCCGTTCCCGATCCGGTTTGTGGGCGAACAGGCTGGGGAGTCCTTCCAACGCCTGCTTCTTCCATGTACTGACCTGATTAGGGTGAACGGCATACTCGCTGGCGATCTCGGCGAGCGTTCGTCGGTTCGTCAGCGCTTCCAAGGGTCGCGGAGCGACGGAGCGAAGCTCGGCGCCTTGAAGCGCGCGTCGTGGCGCTTTCGTGTCCTCATCCGGGCATCCTCCACGTGGAGAGGTCGGTCTCGACAATCGCCTCGCCGTAGGACGATTGTCCTTCATCTGATCCGACCATTCCACCTTAAGGGTGTGCCCAGTTTTTGGGGGAGCCTCAGATGTCGTTTCACATCTGGTACGTCCAACGAACCCACACGATTTCACGACTTTCGGCTACCTCCAACCCGTTTCACGGTTTAATGGGGTGCTACCTCCGCCGCGTGTTTTGCCGAACTTCTTCACCCAATTCGATCCGCACTCCACACACCGCACATCATGACGATACACACGCGCACGCGCCATCTTCCTGACTCCTGTTGATGGAAGATGACGGGAAGCATATCAACAACGATTCCTGTAGAGAACACCATCCCAATTGCTCAATGGACATTCTCATCAATAATCATCATCGGCAACGCATCGACCGACCATGCATTGAACGGCAACGCATTCAGTCGTTCAATCACTTGTTTTAGAGCGAGAATTGCGGTGCGTCCCGCTAAGACGACCGTGTTACCCTGAGACGGTTCCGGTAATCCGATCGAACCGAACGATTGAGCTTCTGGCAGAAGAATCGCCTTGACGATCCCCATCCCGCGTCGATCCAACGCGGTTAACCGCAGCACGCCTTTCGGAATGACAACGGATTGGCGGACTCCGGCTACCCCGCCCTCCTCGCCCGACGATGGGCGGATCGCGGTTAGAGTTCCGTCCGGCGCGGTAATGAGTAGAATCAGAGAACCTCTACGGGTCGACCGTACCGTAACCGTCACCGGATCGACCGCCCGCGCGTAGTCGGGACCCTCCAATATCACGAACGATGCCGAAGTGCGTGGTTGAATCGCGGCGACGAGTTTTACAACGTGCGCAGTCACCAAAACATCGACCAATCCCGTCGGGAAGTCGTCGCTCTCGCGCATATTCCATACGGATAGGATACGACCATCGAAGGGGTTTGCGAGTTCAACTCTATATTTATCGTGGGCGATGGAATGGCTCGAAATCAGTAGGACTCGATCCGACCGGGTCGAGTCCTGCGTCTCAAGGATGTCAGGGGCGGATCGGACGGCTGAGGCGAGTTGTGCGCGAAACACCTCGACCAATCGCGTCGGAACCTGTTCGTCCGCGATCACCTCATAGAAGAGCGATGGGATTTCAAGCAGGGCACGTTCGTTTACGATTGTTGGGTGATTCAACACGACGGGGCGGACCACCGACGAAGACAAGCTCTGTGTACCCCGCATCGCGACCGTCTGTACGAACGAAGACGTTGTTTCCCCGACCACCGGAACCATCGACAGCAAGTCGATCCCATCGCCGTAGAGTTGCGGTTCCTGATCGAAGCCGAGCTCGCGGATATGACGTTTCGCGTAATCACGCAGTTCTCCGAACGTCACATGACCGCTGTGATCGGCATCCGCATCTCCTTGCATTCCCTGTGCGACGTAATAGGTCATTGCTCCGTGCTTCAATCCGCTTGTTTCAACGACCACCTGGTCCGGACGGCACGCCGACAGTTCCAGAGTTTCGGTCTTTGACGGCGGAACAGTGACCGCATCGACCAACACGGGCAAACGAACAAGCGTGCCGTCCGCATCCCGGTTTGTGACGACTAGTTGTCGCTCAGCGTCATCCTTCGCATCCAATGAGGCGATGAATACATCGTAAGGATCAAGATCGGCGGCGCGAACGGTGACGTTTGCCATCGCGCGTGAAGCGGTCCCGGAATGACAGCAATCGAGAATGACAATCTTTCGGGTCGCAGCCGAATGGCCCAACCACCGATTGAGATCGTCATCACGAATAAACGTGATGTCGAGTAAATTGGAATCGACGGCGAGTATGGTCTCGTCGAATCCGTCCTCCTCGTCGCCGTTATCGTCCAAGAGTTGCATCCCATGCCCAGCGTAGTAGAACACCACCGTATCGCCCGGAGAACTGCTTACTCGGAGCCAACCGGCGACCGCTTGCCCGATGGATGCGCGAGTCGCTTCTTCGCCGACGATCAGGCGGATATTCTCTTCCCGCACCCCTGCGTACTGGATCAACGCGTCCCGCATCAAGCGCGCATCGTCTTCGGCGTATTGCAGACGGCGAACGCCGACCGGTCTGAACTCGTTGATCCCAACGATGACCGCGTACGTTTCTGCGGACAGATTGAACGCCGCGCAGATCAACGTCAGCGACAAAGTAACTCGGAAAAGCGGACACATGATCGCCTCCCTAATCGCATTACTTGAAGTTCCGGCGCCGACCTATTGCCTGACAAGACGCACTGTTTCTGTCTGCGGTCCTTCGCGGACGACGATTTCTCGAGACACCGGCTCATATCCCGCCGCCGTTACCATCATCGCATATGCGCCGGGCACTACCCGGAACTGGTGGACGCCCGATCGTACGGAGAGAGGACCGACGGTGGAATCAGACCCTTCCACAACGCGGAGTTTCCTTAGCGACACCTCCGCGTTTGCGGGAAACAGTTCGACCGTGAGATCGCCGAACGCGGCTTTGACGGGCGTCGGCTTGAGTTCCGCGTGGCGCGACACAAAGAGAAAACTGCTCCCCGCTTCGTTCGTCGAGAGTTCTCCCGTGCGCGGCTGCGGAGAGACTCGTTCCAAATAGCCGAGAAGTTCCTCAAACGACAGAATGCCATCGCTTCCTCCGTTCGATCTCAGCGCTTCCAACAACTGATGCGCGAAGGGGCTGTGGTACCCCGGGCGTCCGTCGGGTACATACTGCTTGCCGCCGGATGTGACGAACCGGCGAGTCCTGTACGCCAATTTGCGCTCAATCAACTCGGGCGACGAGACGAGGCGGGGGAGTGAGCCCCAAAAACCGATCCAGCTGGATCGCTAATGTCGGCTTTGGCTGTCGGATGGTATTCTCTCCGCAACGAACGGAGGGAAACCGATGGCAACTCGCAAGACCTACACCCCGCAATTCAAGTTCCGACTTGTGGTGGAATGTCTCGAAGGCAAGCGCGCCGACTCCGAAGTCGCCCGCGCTCATGACGTGCACCCGGTGACGCTCGCCGCATGGAAGAAGCAGTTCCTTGATCACGGCGCCGAGGTGTTCGGCGGCAAGGAGGAGGTCAAGAAGGCGGAGAAACGCCAGGCACAACTGGAACGGATGCTGGGACAGAAGGAACTGGAAATCGCCCTGCTCCGCAACTTCATGGGAAAGCCCTGACCGTGACGGCGAAGGTGGAACTGGTGGAAACGCATCGGGAGACGTACGGCTTGAACGGGTGTCTGGACGCGGTGGGCTTGTCCAAAAGCGTCTGGTACGCGCATCAGCGGCGTGAACCCAGCGCGAAGGAATTCCGGCTGCGGCGGGAGATCGCCCGCGTCATCGAGGCGCATCCGGGGTACGGCTACCGACGCATCACGCCCGAAGTGAGCGAACGCCTGGGCGAGCCGGTCAACCACAAACGGGTGCGGCGGGTACTGTCCCGCTACGAGATCGGATTGCCGCGTTGTCTGCCTGCCGCCATGCCGTCACGGGTTCAAACGCTGATCCGAGAGGTCGGCTCCGACGCCGATCTGGTCAAGGGGAAGATGTTGTCGGCGCTGAACGCCTTCTCGACCGACTTCACCGAACTGGTCTACGCCGAAGGTCGAAAGAAGGGGTGGGCGATGGTGCTGCTGGATATCAAGAGTCGTTGGGCAGGAGGTTGGACGGTGGCGGCACAACGGCATCGCCAGACCGCCCTGTCCGCCCTGACCCATCTTCGGTCTCGAATGGAAGTCTACCACCGAGACCTGGAGGGCGTCATCATTCACCACGACAGGGACTCGGTCTACACCAGTCACGACTGGCTGCGCCAGGTGCTGCTGGAAGACCATGCCCGCCTTTCCTACGCCCAGCACGGAGCCAAGGACAACCCCTGGATCGAGGCGTTCTGGGGACGGATGAAGACGGAGATCGGCGAGGCGGTCTACCACGCCGCCACGCTCGACAAGGTGCGTGAGATCGTCCACGCGCATCTGAACTACTACAACCAACTCCGGCGGCACTCGTCGCTGGACTACCGACCGCCCGAGTGGTACCTTGGGCGCATCATGGAGGGAACGCCATCCCAAACCTTAGCCGAAATTAGCCCTTGAACCAGTGCGGTTTTTGGGGCTCAGATCCCGGTACGATGCTTCCTCACCGCGATTGATGGGAGCCATCGCGATGACGGGGTCAAGCGTTCCCCCGAAACACGAATCCAACATCAACAGGACATGGGGATTGTCGAGCCGTTCCAGAATGGATCGAATCACCTCGTGAGCGACGAGCGTATCGCCGAATGGATCGTCAACCAGCATCCGGCTATCTTTCAACGCGATGTAACCCTTTCGCACCGTCTCATCGAACCATCCGTGCCCCGCGAAGAACACCAGTAGTTGGCTATTGGGTTCGGACGGCATCTTGGCAAGATCATAGAGAGCCTTTAAAAACGTCTGTCGATCAGGGTTTAACAGGAGCGAGGTCTCGACTCCGTACGTTTCGCGCAGGTCCTTATCGAGCGCTCGCACGTCAGAAACCGGGTTAGGGAGCGTTGCGCAATAGTCGTACTCGCTGACGCCCACGAGCAGAGCGTACGTCTGAACGAGCGCGGATGCGGGTACCGAACTTGTTGGAGGGACGGCTTCGGCGACTGACGATATGGGTGACGCGGCGATTGCCTGTTTCGACTCGCCTCGCGTCTCGGTCAACGCGGTCGGATCCTCGCGATAACGCGCTTGGTAGATGAACGGTAGCGGAGCGATCAACAGAACTACGGCGATTCCGACCGGAATCCAACGCGGATTCAGCCAATGACGCTTGGATGGAGTTGATGGTGCAACAGGTGTCGGTGGGTTCGGCGAATCGTTTGATTCACGAGATTCGACAGATTGATCGATAGTCTCCGACGGACGCTCCGTCGTCCGTTGCAACTCCTTGTTGAACTGCGCCTGCCACGTGTCCTTGTCAAGTTCCGACGGCGTTTTGTCGCGTTCATCGGACGGCGCGGGCGCCGATTTGTCCCTTTTCGTGCTGGGGGGGCGTCTCTGAGTCACCGTCTGGTGCAGTGGCTTGCCGTCCGAGTCGACGGCGAAGCGACTCACGATACTTCGCTGACCACTCGTTGGCGCTGGCGTTGGCGTCTTCAACCGCTTTCGGATCGGCTTCGTTGTCCATGAGCGCCCTCCCTATCGCGCGACTCCGACAAGACTCGACTCGTTGACCAGCGCAAAACACATGCCGATCGTTTGTGCCCCGTCGAAGCGCGGACGTGGCGTCAGACGATCGCGCGTTGACCGTCTTGTGTCACGTTCAGATGGACCGAACGGTTTCCGCGAAGTCCAGATTCAACGCGAACTGAGATTCCAGCGTCGCGGCGACAGCCTTCGACGCTTTTCCGAATCGCCCCCGAACTCGCGAGGAATCCATCCGTTCGGGACGAGCTCATCCGTCACCTCGATCTCTGTGAAGAGGGATCGCACCTTGCCGAGCTGTTAGGCTCTCCACGAACGAACAAGCTGCCATTCTACGATCTTCCCGCCCCACGTACGACGGCGGAGTCGATCCGACAAGGGATCTGGGTCGCCGATCAAGAGCGCAAACGGCTTGATCTTGGGAACGATCCGGTTGCGGATGTGGCGCGCTTGATTGCGGATCAGGGCGTCTGGGTGTCCAGTCTGCCGCTCCCGGAGTCCGTTTCGGGGATGTTTGCGCGTCATGGATCGGTCGGGACGGCGATCCTGGTGAATGACCGGCTCCACCGGCTGCGGCAGCGCTTTTCCTACGCGCACGAATATGCGCACGCACTGTTGGACTCGAGCCGAAGCGTCGTCGTGACGAGTGACGAGACCGCGTCGAATCCGAGCGAACTCCGGGCGAACGCGTTCGCTACCGAACTCCTGATGCCGTCAGAGGGGATCCGTGAACTCCTTGCTGCCATCGACAAGGGCGGATCGAGTCGAAAGACCTACTCCGCTCATAGTGGTGCAAAGGGAAAGATCGTCGAGGGGCAGCGTCGTCCTGTCGCAGGCTCTCAGACGATTCTTCCGAAGGATGCGGCACTCCTGGCGCGTCATTTCAGCGTCGACTATCGGTCCGCGGTCTTCCAACTTCGAAACCTGAACCACATCTCTCAGCGAGAGCGAGACGCTCTGCTCGAGAATGAAGCGGAAGGCTCCGCCTATCTCGATCTGATCGGTGCGGCGAAAGATGATGCGATGACCAGCGGACACCGCGAACTGGAACGCCAGGTGCTCGATCTTACCTTTGAAGCCTACCGTCTCGGAGAAATCTCGCGGGGTCGTCTGCTGGAATTGAGCAAGAAACTCCGCGTCAACGGTCAGGAACTGATCCGACTGGCGGAATCCTCCAAGGCGAGCTGAACCGGGTGACCGAAATGCGAGGCGACACAACGCCGAGGTCGCCGAACAACGCAAACGGATTAATGGATGTCACAAAAGAAAGAAGGTTGGACATTCCGGCTATCGTATTACATCATAAAGTTGGTAATACCCAATGGAGGCTTTTCATGGAAGCGATCGGCCATAAGCTCACGACTAAAGGGCAAGTCACGATTCCAAAGGAAATCCGCAGCCTACTCGGATTGGAGAGCGGTGACCGTGTACTCTTCGTCCGCCAGGGTGGTGAGGTCCTGATCCGCCCGCTGAAAGTCACCCTGAACGATCTTCGAGGCAGCGTGACCCCACGCAACCGACCTGAGGACTTCAATGAAGTACGACGGCAGACGCGCCAGCGAGTCGCAAGGCGGAACGCGGATGTCTGACGCCTTCGCGGACACGAACCTCTTTCTTCGGTTTCTCACGAACGACGTTCCGAAGCAGGCGGACGCGGTCGCCGACCTCCTGGCCCGCGCCGCAAACGGTGAGGTTACGCTCCGCACGCATCCGATGGTGATCGCCGAGATCGTCTGGACGTTGGAATCCTACTACGAACTTCCGAAAGCCGAGATCGCCTCGAAGGTGCTCGCGGTCCTGAACACTCCCGGTTTACAGGTTGAAGATACGGAGATCATCGGACAGGCGGCGCTGACCTACGCGGAGAAGAACATCGACTTCATCGACGCATACAGCGCTTGCTGGATGATCCGAAATGGGATCTCGCATGCCTACACGTTCGATACGCGTCACTTTTCGCGCGTTGAGGGCGTCGTTGCGGAGTCGCCGCAAGCGCATTCCTGAATCTCTCTGTAACCTGGTCCCGCAACGAAAACGGAACCGGCTTCTTCCGAATGCAACATTACGATGAATTTTATCCTGCCTGATGAGGTTGTCGGTCTGCGTGGCTTCATCGGGTTCGGCGACATAATGCAACAAAAGAACTATTCCGTTGCATTCCGAAAGGCGCAAACCTGTGGTATCCTTTCGACGAATCGAACGCCGAACGAAAGGATGACGACATGGCGACCCAACTCGACGAGGTGCTGCGTGGCATCGACGAACTGACTTCTGACGAGAAACGGCATGTCCGTCGGGTCCTCGACCGGCTTCTCGACCCGCCGTTCGAGATCACGCCGACTCAGCGCGGATTGATGGAAGCCGGGCTTCTCGAAGAACCGGCGAATCCGAGCGCGTGCCGCGACTTCCATCGGCGTCACAAACCGATCAAGCTCGGCGGGAAACCCGTTTCCGAGCAGGTCCTCGAAGAGCGGCGGTAAGCCTCATCAATCAAGGGAAGAACGGATGGCGACGAAACTGGATCAAGTGCTTCGCGACATCGAGACGCTCCCGCCGCAAGATCAAAGGGCGGTTCAGGAAGCGCTCGATCGGATGCTCCGACCGACAACGGCGGCTGACGAAGCGGAACTCGTGCGGAAGGCGGCGAATCGAGGCATCCATATCACCGTTCCCGACGATGAGATGACAGACGAGGAGTTCGATGCGTTCAAGCCGGTTGCGGTCAAAGGGGAACCCCTTTCCGAGGTGATCATCCGGGAACGCCGCTGATGGCGGCGATCTTCTTTGATACGAGCGCATTCGTCAAACGCTATCTCGTCGAAACTGGGAGTGAGTGGGTACATGATCTGATGCGCCCGTCTGCCGGTAATCGCATCTACCTTGCGTGGATCACGGGTCCGGAGGTCATCTCGTCGTTGACGCGCAGCCGACGGCGCGGAGATATTTCGCAGGAAGAGCTGGAAGCGCTTATCGGACAGTTCGAGCGTGAGTGGGATCATCGGTACCGTCGGGTCGATGTCAACATCCCCGTCATCCGCCGCGCGATGGCGTTGGCGAAGCGATACGGTCTCCGCGGCTACGATTCCGTTCAATTGTCCGCAGCAATTGAGCTCGCTCAGGATCAATCCATCACATTCATTTCGGCGGATGAGAACCTGAACACGGCGGCAGCAGCTGAACGGTTGGCGATCGAGAACCCGAACAACCACCCATGACACGCCGCTAAGCAGGGATCCATGAACGAAAAGACGATTCGTTATCTGACGCAGGACGAGCTCCGACGTCTTCTGAACGCCATCCCGACGGACACGAAACAGGGCAAGCGCGACAAAGCGCTTTTGTACCTCACCTATCGAATGGGGCTTCGCGTCTCGGAGGCGACGAACCTTCATATCGACGACGTCGACCGCGACCGACGGCGCATCACGATCCGGCGCATCAAAGGCTCCTACGGTGGCGAATACCCGTTGCCGCCGGATTGCTGGAAGCTCATCCAGTCCTACCTGCGCTCGCGTGAGGACGACCTGCCGTATCTGTTCGTCTCGAATCGCGGCAACCCGATCGACCGCACAGTCGTCTTCCGGCTCATCAAGAAGTACGCGAAGGCAGCGGGAATCGATGAGTCGAAGGTGAGCCCGCACGCTCTGAAGCACAGTCTCGGCACGCACATGCTCGACGCGGGCTGCGACATCGCCGAGGTGCAGGATCGGCTCGGACACCGGAACGTTCAGAATACGATGGTCTATGCGAAGATCACCAGTAAGAAGCGGGATGAGGTTGCGCGACGGCTGGACATCAGTAATGCCATCGTATAGAACCTGACTATCGGACCAACTGTCTCAGATAGCTTCGAGTTCATCGATCGTGAGGATGATTGGGTAGCGCATTTCTCCGGTGGAGAGGCGAAACCATTCAAAGATCGACGGATTATTCATCGCGGTCTGCTTTGTCTCGCTGTCCGGGAATACCAACACTTTCAACTGACATGCATCGAAGGGAATCTTGCAGGGAGGATTTGGACCTGGTCGCCCAGTTTCCAGCGCGTCCCTCATGTGCTGTGTCTGCCTAAGGAGTCCGTCGTTTTCAGCGGGATGAGAGTGAACAATACGCCACTCCATCTCATTGAGATACGTCATATCCTCATCGTCAGGACACTGCGACATGTTTTTGAGAAAGGCCGCGACCAGCCACATACCGATTTTATGATTGAAAAAGGCTTCCGCATTCGTCCAGTTTGGGTATTGTCTCGTATTGATCCTGATCCGAGGATTTGCCCTGAGCCAACGCTCGAGGTGTTCGAATGTCTGTTGGAGTTGTGGATCGCCGATGCCGTCTCGTAACACCCTCAGGGCATCGTCCAGATCAAAGTCCGACGGCGGTTGGGTCTGTTGTTGCGCTTGCATTTCTGCGTTTTCCAGCGCTTCGAACATATCCATGGCGCCACGAATGTTCTGAATAATCACATCGTATGAGGGTTTGCCGGCGACATATAACACAGGATTACCACGACGTTCCATAACGAACCGGCGCGTGAAGCCGAATCCCATGCACCCATATCGGGTCGTATGTCCGCGTGCGCTCGTCAGCGGAAGCTCGGTAAAACACGTCGCAGGCATCACGATGTTCTGGATTGTCGCGTTCCGTTGTCCGTGCAGCGATTCAGTAGTCCATGTCATCCATAGACCCGGCATCGCTTCTCGCTGGTCTTTAGGTGCGTCCTCTTGATCAGACGGATAGTGGTCGGGATCGCCCCGAAGTGTCCGCTGAAGGCGATCTATATACGCTTGACGACGAACAGCAGGATTCAGGCGATGTGCAACGTCGATGTCTTTTCCAGTCCAATGAATGACATAGTCGGATCGCTTGTCTCGCATTCGATTACTCCTTACAGACATACTGTTCGCGCGTCGTCAGACAGCGCGGGCTGCGCATCGGAGCAGAAGAGGTACCTTGTGCAGCCTGTGGAAACGTGAATCAAAACTTTGAAATCGAAGAGTCGCGCTCAGCTTCAAGCACGGCAATCTTCTCGCCAACCTCAGATAACTTGCCTTTGAACTCCCGCTCGATCTTGTCGAAGGTCTCCGGGTAGTCCGTTCGCAGTTGATGGTTGATCACCCCGGCAAGCAACGGGCGATCTTCGTAGTTCTCCAATGCGGTCTTCTTGCGATCTACGTACGAACGATAGAACGGGTTGGATTGAACGACGGCGTCCAGAATGGACTGCGCGCGTTCGGCATCATCCTTTAGGAACCGGGCGCAAGCGCGCTCAACCGCCTCCTGATAGACCTGCTCGATGGTCTCCTTCTCCTTCAGGAGCGTCGTCAAATCCTGAGAGATGACTTGACGCATCCGCGCCCGTTCACGTGCCTCGAACTCGAAGTTCGTATAGTCCTCCCGGATCGCTTCGAGGAGGAATCCAACCGGGTTCTTGATCTTGCCTTCACGTTGCCGGCGGTGGAGCAGATCGATCTTCTCGCTGATATACCGTACAAAGTCGGTGCGATGGGATCGTTTATCCGGGTTCACGTAGTCGAACCCCTGTTCGTAGACCGTCATCGCCTCCTGCTTCGGTAGCCCCGCTTCGATGAGGTCCGCAACGAGTGGCGGCAGTTGAGAGCGATCCGGGAAGAGTTCGCCCTGTAGTTCCGGCTTTTCGGCGAGTTCCACCGTGCACCAGATGCGGAACTTCACCGCGACGACTTTCCGTCCTTTGCGCCGGTATTCGACGCGCACGTTCAGATCGGTCACATCGTTGATTTCTTCGACGGGCTCCTTGATGACCCGCTGATTGAGACGCTTGAACGTCGGATAAATGCCGTCGTCCAGTCCCATGAGCCGACGGAATGTCGTGATTGGGATGAATGGCGTCTCGCCGTAATTTCGCGCCTCGAAGAGATAGTCCAGACAGAGCTCGTAGAGCGCGAGCGCGTGCTTGCTGTTGAACCGCTTCTGGATGCTCAGGCTGATCTTCGCGTACATGTTCGGGTTGTGCAGACGCCGGCGCAGCACCGGGCTGTAAGCATAGGTGCAGATGCCGCTCTCGATCTCCGCCTGCGCGAGGAGCGCCGTCACGCCCCACCGTTCCGTCCCATCCTTGCCGAGGAGGTTCCACTCGACCGTGCAGCCCGCAAGTGCTTTCAGCGCTTCTTTGAGATAGCGTTCGTTCTTGCTCTCAAAGCCGAGCACGTTCATCAGGTGCTGTACCTTGATCGTGTGAACTTCCCGCTCTGCCAATTCGTCGTAAGCGTTCGCAAGCAGCACGTTCCACGTGCGGCGCTGCAGGAGCGAGATGCTATTCTCGATCTGGATGGCGGCGCTGTGCTTGATCGCGGAACTGGGCCCCACAATCTCAGGGACGGGTTCCGGGAGGTTCTGTCGATCGTCACTCATCAGGCATCCCTCTTGACGAGAGGTGAGATCGGAATCGGTTGTCACCCTTATACCGCAAAGGACTACGTCGCACAATGTCATTTGTAGACCTTCCCGACCCCACGCCTGTAGACCTAACCGATCAGAACCGACGGATCAAAGAGGCAGAAACCCGCGAGATATCACAACCCCATATCCGTAGACCTTTCGACCCCATATCTGTAGACCATTCCGATAAATGCAGGTATGATGCGGATTCACAGTGAGTTTGATTTCACCCCATATCCGTAGACCTTTACCCCATAGATGTAGTCCTTTGACCCCATATCCGTAGACCTTTCACCCCATATCCGTAGACCTTTCACCCCATAGATGTAGACCATAGCGCGCTCAATCCCGCGTACCGTGCGGGTTTTCAGGCGCGTAAAACTCCTAAAACGTACAAAACTCTTAAAACAACAACGGAATGTCGTCGCTTCTTTGGAAGGCAGAGATTTTTCGGAGGTACTGACGACTACCGCCTGACCTTCTTCTGTAAAAGGCGGTAGATGGGACCTGTCAACCGCCCCGATTCAATCTGGCGAACTTGGGCAAGCTCACGCTCGGCATCAATCAATCCCACTTCCCGTTCCTCAACTGCCGCCTGGAGACGTGGAACTTCCTTTGCGAGCGGGGCGAGTTCGTACACGCGCGTTCGATTCTGCTCGACCTCCTGGACAAGGTCCGCGATCCGATGTGCCAACTGAGTGCTCCGCTGCTCGGATTCGCGGAGCGTCTCGCGCAGTTCGGTTTCCAGCTGGGAGAGCTGCACTTCCAGCACCTCGATCTTCGCGTCCTTCGACTTGTTCTCGAATTGGGACTCTTCCAACTGAGACTTCAGCCGACCAAGTTCTTCGTGATGTGCCTCATCCAGTTTGTCGATCATGGAGCGGAGGTGGGACTTGTCCTCTTGGAGGGATGCATTCTCCGCGATGAGGATTTCGATTTGCGCGAGGAGATCTTCTCGCCACTCCGACGCGATATGATCGTGCGCCTGTGAGTGCCCGGCATCGCCGTGCGGCGCGTGCTCGGCATCGCTCGGCATTGTCTCCGGTTGCCGGGCATCGCCTGCCGCTGCGTGCCCGGCGTTGCCTGTCGCGTCGACGGCGTCCAGTTCCGCTTTCGGGATGCCGTATTCGACGCCGCCGTACACTTCGCGGCGTTCGTATTTGAACGTGTAGTTCGGGTTATTGAACCGGCGACGAATGGTTCCCGGATCGCACTTCAACCGCGAGGCGGCTTCGGCGATCGGCAACCACACCATCTCTTCTGAATTGACCCGATGCTCGGCAGTGCCCGGCGCGTGCGTGTCAGTGCTCGGCATTGCGTGGCTCCCTGTTTCCGATGCGCCGGGCGTCGCCTGTTGTCGCCCTGTGATGCGTGTCAGTGCCCGGCATCTCCTTGAGGTTACGCCAGGCACTGTCTCTTGGTTACAATGAGACTTGGCGCACTTGCGCCGTTCCGTGACCGCGTGTACGAGCGTTGATGACTGACTACTGCCGTTCCTTGGAAGGACATCATGTAATGTACCTACGGTTTGAACATGAGGCAGGCGCGGATACTTACCTCCTGTTGAGCGTTCAGAATGTCGTACGGTCAAACGTTCAGCTCATAACTATCGCCAGCTCTGACGGAACTCCAATGAGCTTTCGGGTCAACTTCGCGACCTACAGTTCACTCTGCAGCGCGCTCGAAAGTGGTCAACCTCTTGTATCTTTGCTTGGTCGTCCGTCAGTACAAGCAGTGGTTAAAACGATCTGACGATGTCCTTATCTGTCGCCTTCTGTGTAAAAGTGCGACACGCCCTCCCCTCCCCTTCCTGACACTTCAATATCCATGCGGGTCGGCAATTCAGAGATTGCGACATCCTGTCGTCTTTTGGTAGAATGAACGACACCATCCACTTATCGGAGGCGTCGTCACCATGCCCTACCAACACAAACGCGAACCGCTCAACCGCGAGGAGACCGACCGGCTCGTCAACGCCGCCGAGTCGTTCGAGGAGAAACTCGTCGTCTTCACGTTGCTCGACACGGGACTGCGCGTCGCGGAGTTCGCCGGACTGAAGAAGGACAACATCCAGTGGCAGGAACGCCGGCTGGTGATCTTTGGCAAAGGCGGTCCGTACGGTAAGAAGACGAAGCGGCGGATCGTCCCGATGACCGGGCGGGTCCGCCTGCTGCTGGAGAAGCAATTCGCGTTCGAGAACGAGATCGGGATGTCGGACAGGACGGTTCAGCGGCTCGTCAAGCGCGTCGCCAACCGCGCCGGCATCGCCAAGCCGGTGAGCCCGCACGTGCTTCGGCACACGTTCTCCGTCATGTGCGTCCAGAAGGGCATCTCGACGCGCGCGCTACAGTCGCTTCTGGGGCATGACCGCCTCTCTACAACTGAGTTATATTTGAATCTATCTCCGGAAGAAGCGGTGCGCGAGTTCCGCGAGAAGTGGTAAAGTCTACTGATGTGTTCGTTCACGACACACCGGACGGGAGGACGGAGCGATGACGCGCTGGAGATGGCTCGCGGGAGTATTGGCGTTCTGCTTGGTCTCGATGTGGGCATTGTCATGCGGCGAAGACAAAGATAACTCCGACTTCGCAGAAATCGACAACGCCGACGCATGGGCGTTTGTCTCCGACAACCCGAAAGCTCCGGCATTCGTCGTTTATAAGACAGGCGAAACGTTCACTCTGTTGAGCGACGATGGAGGCGCAACCGCTTCAGGCGGCGTGTTCACGACTCCCGACGGCTCATCGCTTTTGATGAAAGTGGGTTCGGACGGACTCCCAATCGAGGCGTTCGGCGAAGGCTATACATTCCTCTTCGACAACTGGACGGACACGACGGTTGATGTCGGCGTGCTTCGACCGGACGGCACAACCGAAGTGGTGCGCGGTGTCGAACGTCATGACGATCTCCAGGCCTCTCCAGCGCTTGCTCTACAAGGGACGACCGAAAGCCAGCTAATTGCTATGCACCTCGGTTTTAGCGCCATGTCCTGCGTTCTCAGCGGGGTGCTTGCTCTTATACCGCCGCATATAGGAATCGTTGCGGCTGTCGTGGCCTGCGGGGGATTTCTTACAAAAGGGGCGATGTATATCGCGCAGGAAGAAGCGCCGGATTCGGAGATTGCTCACGCCCTCGAACTCGCCGACGGAGCGCTGACCGTCGCAGGGGTATTCGTAGGCGAAGAAATCTTAGAACAGGGAGCCGTTGCTGTTACGGACGCTGCGCTCGGCCAACTCGTGCGGAATGAACAGGCGAAGGCCGATAAATCCGTCGCGTTGAACGACCTTCAGCAGACACTAGACCCCGAATCAGGAGAGAAGCCGAGCAACGGCGGAACCGGCTCCTCCTTCGAGTCGGAAGGCATCGTCTTCCTGCCGGTGTCGCCGGGCGGCAGCATTACGCTCAGAAACGGCGCAACGTTCGACGTGGAGCCGTTCTACATCGCCAAGCACGAGATCACGAACGCGCAATACGACGCCTTCGTCCAATCGGCGGACGGGTTCGACAACCCGGAATGGTGGCGCGACATGCCGGCGCAATACACTCCGCCGCAACGCGCGTTGGAGAATCAGTTCAACGACCTTCCCGACGTTCCGCGCGAGCGAGTCACGTGGTATCAGGCGGTCGCTTACACGCGCTGGCTCAACGCCCGGATGCGGGCGAAGAACGCGGATGTGTCGGCAGGCGGGCTGTTGGTGAACGGCGTCGAATGGGAAGTCCGGTTGCCGGCGGAGTGGGAATGGCAGTGGGCGGCTCAGGGCGGCGCGGAGGCGCGGGAATACCCGTGGGGCGACTGGGAAGAAGGTCGCGCGAACGTGGCAGGAATAGTCGGCGAGACAACGCCGGTCGGGTCGTATCCTTCGGGCGCGTCCGCGTTCGGAGCGTTGGACATGTCCGGCAACGTGTGGGAGTGGTGTCTAAACGAATGGTACGCCCCTTATATTACAGATGTATACTCAACAAATTAGTGGAAAGCGCGGCGCGGCGGTTCGTGGAACGTCATTCGCGTCTGGGCTGCGTGCGCGGATCGCGGCGGCTCCCTCCCGAGCGGCGGGGACAGCTACGTCGGGTTTCGGTTTGGGTTGTTCGCCCCTCAGTGATCCTCTGATCTCTGATAACTCTGAACTCTTGAAACATAAAAATTTTGGCGAAAGGTTATGTATACAGCCGTTGGCTGCGTGTTTTCCGGCGGGGTTTGGGCTTCGGCGGGTCAGGAAGCGGATGGCGCGAGAAAACGTGTTGGCGCAAGCCCCACGTGTCGGCGTACCGGACGTGGTTCACCCAGCCCTTGACGGAGGCGTCCAGTTCCGCGAAAGAGATCGCGTCTTTGTCGTAGAGGTCGAGGTTGCGTCGCAGCCGCCGCGTGAACTTCACGACGTTGCGCCGTTTCAAACGGCGATGGTCGGGATAGACGACGAACCCGAGCCACGGGATGCCGTCCTTGACAGGCGCGACCTGCGCTTGCGATTCGTGAATCGTCAGGCGAAGTCGTTGCAGGCGCTCGATGACGGCGGATTTCCACTCCCATAACTGCGATTTGTCGTCGCCGAACAGCGCGAAGTCGTCCACGTAGCGGAGGTAGGCGGGACAGCGGAGTTCGCGTTTCACGAACCAGTCGAACGGGTTCAGGTAGACGTTGCTCCAGAACTGGCTCGTGAGGTTTCCGATGGGAAGTCCGCGCGGACGGAGCGCGGCGAACAGGTCGTCGCCCGGAAAGACGACCGGCTCGACCTCGTCGGCGAACGTATCCTTGCCGCTGTCGAGGATGATACGGACAAGCCACAACGTTCGCTCGTCTTGAACGACGCGGGCGATTTCGTCCGTCAGAATCGCGTGGTCGAGCGAGGGGAAATGCTTCACGACGTCCATGCGGAGGACGTATCGCCAACGGCGGGCGAACTGTTGAAGCCGGTCGAGGGCGGCATGGGTTCCCTTACGTCGTCGATTCGCGTAGCTGTCGGGGATGAAGCGGGCATCGAAGACCGGCTCGATTCGGTTGC
This sequence comes from Candidatus Poribacteria bacterium, assembly GCA_027625215.1. GTDB lineage: Bacteria > Poribacteria > WGA-4E > JAQBWJ01. The sequence continues at coordinate 15,132 of JAQBWJ010000001.1, read as the reverse complement.
AGAGCGCGTGGTGGACGACCCGATCCCGAAAGGGAGCCGCGCTGATGAGCCGTCGTTTCGGTTCGTGAATGAAGAAATGACGGTACGCGCCGGGCGCGTAAGTTCCATCGCGGAGTTCCCGCTGCAAGTCGATCAGGCGGTCGGCAACGCCGACCTCGAACCGCGCGGCAGGTGGTCGTCCGCGCTTGCCCTTCGCGGCTTTGCGGAAGGCGTTGACGAGATTCTCCCACTCGAGTATCGAGGCGAATGTCGTGCCGGAAGAGATGGTCATATTCGCGCGAACCTTCGATCTGCTGACGTGGCTTCTTCCCGTCGCCGACAAGTTCCCCAAAGCGCAACGGTTCGTCGTCACGCGACGTCTGATGGACGCCGCCCTCGATTTCCAGGAGGCATTGTTCCACGCGAACGCGCTCCGGCGCGAGGAACGTCTCGCCCGCTTACACGAGGCGGACGCCTATTTGAACACGCTCCGGCTCTATCTCCGGCTCTCCCATCAATGGAAATGGCTCTCCGCCGGTCAATACGAACACGTCAGCCGAATGATCGAGGAAATCGGTCGCTTGCTGGGTGGTTGGCTTCGGCAGACCGGCGCATCGGCGCAAACGATCTCGAAAGAAAGCGTTGCGATCGGAGGAGACGAACGGTAGTCTCGGATCGCGGCGGGTTCCACCGTCGGGCTTCCGGTGAGGTAGTGCGCGGCGGTTCGTGGAACAACAATCGCGACAGGGCTGCGTGCGCGAATCGCAACAACAACCACCCGAACAACTGGAACAACAACATCGGGTTTCGGGTTGGGTTGTTCGCCCATTTCCTTCTCATCCTTCAGAGGACGGAGCCGTTCGCGGCTTCGCTTGCTTCCAAGAATGTCGGGCGACGCTCGTTTCCCGTCTGCGGCGAAGGCGGAAGGAGAGCCCCGGAACGTCCGGTCCGCGCGACTTCGGCCGCCGGGCGCATACACAACAACGGGCGCGGCTTGGATTCGCTCCCGCCGCGTCCTTCTCAAAGTCGGCGAGCGACGGCACATCTCCAGTTTCGGCATATCCGGCGTCGGCAAGACGACCCCCTGCGGAACATGATCGTCTGGGACATCTACCACCGGCTCGGCGTCACCGTCATCGACCCGCGCCGTCGTCCAGATCATCGTGCCGTGGTGAAGGTGCGCCGCCTTCCGACGATGCCGCCGCGTTCGTCTTCCCCATGTGTCGCGCCGTTGCGCGCATCAGGACGTAGTACGCCTCCCGCACCCGCCGCCGATGCTCCGCTTCCGGCTGATCGAACGGAATGAGGACGATCCGTTGAAACTCCATGTCCTCATCGTGACATCCCGATCCGACGCGCGGTAGCGGGGAGAACTTCCCCGATTCGGTATGCCGATGTTTCTACCGCTTCGGCTCCGGCAGACATGGAAACGGACGCGCGGCGTGTTCGCGGATGGCGCGCTCGACGGCGGACAGCGACGTGTCCTCGCAGATGTTGAAGAAGGTCTGGATGCCGTCGCAAGAACCGCGTGGTACGCCCTCGACCCTTGCGTCCGTTCCCTTGATAGCCAGACGGAATCCCCGGCGCTGCGGGAACAGCAGGAACCGGTTGTACCGTCCGCGATCGATATAGGCGATGTAGTCCTTGCGGCGCTCCTCCTTGAAGTCGCTTGTTTGGAGGATCATCTTCCGGACGCACCGAAACCGCATCCGCGCTTGTGGACAACGAAACCGCTCCAAGTGCCATTTCAGCGAGTACTCACGCTTCGGCTTGCCGCCCAAACGCGCTTTAAGCCGCCCGTCACGATGGAACAGGTTCCGCTTCAACCCGTAGCGCCTGTTCGCGAGACCACGCGCCTCCGAGAGAGTCAACGGCGGGACGACGACGCGCCAACGTCTCTTTGCGTCCCAATCCACTCGTCGATGTGGACGCAAAGAGACATGGTTCCCGTTCGGCGGAGACGGGACCGCAGAATGAGGCGATCCGCCCGACGGATTCAGCGGCAGCCGGACTTCCTTCGGCGGGTCTTGGCTCAGGTCCGGCGAAATCAGGACGACCTCCAACCGATCCTCATGAACGACGATTCGCTCGATCAGCAGGTCGATCACCTGCCGCTTCGTCTCGTAGTCCGCGTTCTCGACGTTCACGTTCAGTTCCTCGTAGAGCTGCCGCAGGCTCGCCGCCTTCAAACGCTGTGCCTCCTCGCCTGCCAGCGACTGTTCCAACTCCGCCAGTTCGTGGACGAGGGACTCTTTCTCCGACTCGATCTCCCGGCTGCGCGTCCCGAAGACGCTCTTGGAGACGCCGCCTTCAAGGTACAGTTCCAGCAATCGCTCTCCCTTCGCGTCGAGCTGTTTCAACCGCCGCGCGGCGGCTTCCCGCCGCTTCGCCAACGCCGGTCGCGCGTCGCCTTCCGACCTCGCCGCTTCGAGTTCGCGCAACGCCACGTCCGGATCGAGCAGCAACCGCTTCAACACGTCCCAGACCGGGACCGCGATCCGATCCTCGCCGACGCACTTCTGACGACAGCGCACGGCGGCGTGCTGTCGACTTGTGCGGTAGCAGGCGTAGTAGCGATATTCCCGCAACCGGTTCTTTCCCCATACGCGGCACTGCGCGGACATCATCCCGCTACATCGCCCGCAGCGCAGCTTCTTCGCCAGCAGGTAGGCGCGTTTCGTCCGACGCGGCGCGTTCCTGGAGTTTTCCTCCAGCTGCTTCCGCGCCTGTTGAAACCGCTCCTTCGAGACGATCGCGGGCGTCGGGATCGCGACCCAGTCCTCCTTCGGACGGAGGTTCTCCGGGCGTCGGGCGGAGGTGGGACGCTTCCACTTCCGAAACCAAAAGGTTCCCGCGTAGGTCTCATTCGCGAGAATGCGCCCCGCCGTCGATTTCCGCCACCATCCGACCGCACCGGTGGGCTTGTCGCGCCCAAGCAGATCGAACTTCGTCGGAATCCGCCGTTCGTTGAGGCGCTTCTGAATTTGAAACAGGCTGATCCCCTCGTCGATGAGCCACCGGAACAGCATTCGCACGACCTTCGCCTCTTCGGGAACGACGACCAGTTTCTTCGTCTTGGGATCGATCCGGTATCCGTAGGGCGGGAGTCCGCCCATCCATTTGCCCGCTTCGGCAGCTTTCCGTGTTCCAAGCTCCTTGCGTTCCAAGATGATGCCGCGTTCCAGTTCCGCGATCGCGCCAAGGTTGGTCAGCATGTATTTGCCCAGCGGCGTCGAGGTGTCGAACGGTTCCGTGATCGACTTGAAGCCGACGCCGAGTTGTGCCAGACGTTCCACGCTGTCGAGCAGCAGGCGGGTGTTGCGAAAGAAGCGGTCGAGTCGGTAGACCAGCACGAGGTCGAACGCCTTCTTCTCGGCGTCCTGAAAGAGCCGCGTCAGGTGAGGGCGGTGTTCGTTCTTGCCGGAGTAGCCGTCGTCGACGTAGACGTGTTCGCCGTTGACGGTCATCTCGTGCCGCGCGGCGAACTCTTGGAGTTTGTCCTGTTGAGCGTCGAGGCTGTGTCCCCGCGCCTGCTCTTCGGAGGAGACGCGGGCGTAGAGCGCGGCGCGGAGGGTTGGGTTGGGCGATGTCGAGCGGGTCATGTCGGCTTCAGCATAACAGACGGACGAAATCGCTCAAGCGGGTTGCTGTGGAGCGCGGTCGTCCCTGTGACGCTGTTGCGCGGACCGCAGGCGATCTCGCTGCGCGGCGACTTTCCCGTGATGGTCGGCGTGACGCTCCAGCCACGCTTGGGTCTTGGACAGTCCGTCGGCAAGAAAATGCTCATGGGACTTCCGGTCGATCACACGTTCGATCCGGTCGTAGAGGCTTTCGGTGGCATCGAGCAGCGCTTGTCCAACGTTCATCCGTTCGTCTGTGTTGCCGTCCTGTCGAGCGACTCGCCGCGCGTTGCCCAACGCTTCGAGGGCGCGGTCATGGAGCGGCATGGTATGCGCGATCAGGTCGTTCCGATTCAGCGTTCCCGTTCCGTATGCCGTTCCCATCCTCTCCTGAAGGCGGTCGAGGTCGTATCCGATCCCGGCGTCGAGGTGAAATCGCCAGTCCGTTTGAGGATCGCCCAGCGCCTGACGGAACCGTTCCAGCGATGTCCGCTCGATGACCGTCATCAGAAGGCTGTGGCGGGCGAGAACGCGGTCTCGGCGTCGTCCGTCGTCCTCCAACGCCCACAGCGTGACGAGATCGGGCCATGGGTTGACGGATTGTCCTCTTTGTGGTCGTTTGCGTCCTTTTCTCGCTTTTCGCATCGCGTCTCGGCATAGCATGGTCGAACGCGGTCTGTCAAATCGCATCGAGCGTTCACGCCGGCTCCTCGATGTCCGTCCGATGTTCCCGCCTCCGTGAACTTTTCCCCTCTTTTTTGTCTCCGTCGGTGCGGTATTCTGAACGACATGTGCGCACAACGACGCAACACATCGAAACCCGGCTCCCTCACCGCCAACCGACTCTGGATTCATCGGAAGAAGATGGGGTACACGCAGCGGGAGGTCGCTCGACTGCTCGGCTACCGCTCCGCGACGCACATCTCCGCCTACGAACGCGGCAAACGGCTTCCCAGCCTCGAGACGGCGATCAAGTTGGAGGTCGTGCTCTGCGCGCCGGTCGCGTTCCTGTTCCCCGACATCCGACGCCGCGCGCTGGACGGGGTGCGGATGGAGCGGAAGAAGATCGAATCCCGCCGCAACAAGCCATCCCAAGCTATCCAATGACAAAGCCTGACCGACAACCATCCTCGTACACGACGCCGGGCACGTTCCACACGGACTCGCTCTATCTTGCCGCGTTCCTCGTCGCGCACGGCATGTGGCTCTCGACAGCGGAAACGGACGCTTGGGGACGGCACCGATTCGGCTTCAAGGACGCCGCCGAGCGGATGCAGCTTGTGCGACAGTTTCAGATCGGACCAAAGGCGCTCGTCGATGCCCGGACGTTCATGTACGCGATCGAGGAACTGAAAGACCGGGCGAATCGCGTCCACCGCGACGTGCGTTACGACGATTAACCCCACCCTATGGCTCTCAAACGGATCACCTCAAAGGACTATAAGCATAAGAACGTCACGGTGACGCCGTCTTTCCGTCTGGACGACGGAACGGTCGGCGAGATGCTCTACGACGGCGAAAAATCGGGCTACGCGGTCTTTACCGACGGTGCTTGGAAACTCCTTGATCGGATGGCGCTTCCCAACGGCGAAACGCTCCTCCCGTATTCGCCGAAGAACAACCTGATCCGCAATCGGATCGTCCTCCTGCCAACGGAGCCGGTCGAATACGACTCCGAAGCGGAGTTGCTGTCGGCGATTCAGGACTTCCTGCACGGCTACGTCGATGTGACGCCGACCTTCGAGCGGCTCTGCGCCTACTATGTCCTCTTGACGTGGATCTACGACGACTTCAACGAACTCCCCTACCTGCGCGTCCTGGGTGACGCCGGCAGTGGCAAGACGCGCTTTCTGCTGACGGTCGGCTCCCTCTGCTACAAGCCGATCTTCGCCAGCGGCGCATCCACCGTCTCGCCGTTGTTCCGCATCCTCGACATCTTCAAGGGAACGCTGCTGATCGACGAGGGCGACTTCCGCCAGTCCGACGAGAAGGCGGAAATTGTCAAAATCTTCAACAACGGGAACGCGAAGGGGTTCCCCGTCCTGCGGAGCGAGACGACCAACGGCAAGGAGTACAACCCGCGCGCCTACCATGTCTACGGTCCAAAACTGATCGGGACGCGGAGCCTCTTCGCCGACCGCGCGCTGGAAAGCCGGTGTCTGACCGAGGAAATGGGACAGCGGCGGCTTCGGGACGACGTGCCGATCAACCTGCCGGACGTTTTCTGGGACGAGGCGACGGCGATCCGCAATCGTCTTCTCATGTTCCGGTTTCGCCACGTTGGGAAGCATCACGCCTCGCCCGACTTGGTGGATCGCTCGATCGAGCCGCGCATGAATCAGGTGTTCGTACCGCTATTGAGCATCATCGACGACGAAGAGACGCTGTCCGACCTGAAGGCGACGATGCGGGAGTACCACCGGCAATACATCTCCGACAAGGGCATGGACATCGAAGGACATCTGCTCGAGGTGATCGCCGAGTTGCGGGAACGCGAGGAAGTCGTCTCCGTCGGCGAGATCGCGGAGCGGTTCAAGGAGAAGCACGAGGACGACTACGACAAGAAGATCAATCCAAAGTGGATCGGGAGTCTGATCCGGCGGAAACTCCACCTGAAGACGGAGCGGAGGATGGAGGGCTACGTGATCCCGGAGAGCGAGCACCCCAAGGTCGAGCGGTTGATGGAACGATTTGGGCTGAAAGCGCCGGAATCACGAGATGAACGTATGAACATGATGAACGTGCCGCAGGAGTCGGAAACGCCTGAGGACTCGACAGAACCAACGTCGGAAACATCGGAGCCGTCGGCATAGCGCGACCGCCCGCATGTTCATGACGTTCATACGTTCATGGAGACTATGACAGACCGGAGGGAAATCATCGTCGGACTGTTCGCCCGTGGGAGGGAGACCGGCTTCGCGGTCTTCGAGCGGGATGGGCTTGTTCGGTTCGGTGTCAGGACGGTGCGCGGACGCAAGACGCCGCCCCTATTGCAGCGGATCGTTCCTCGACTCGTGAGCGAGTCGATCCCCGACGTTGGTCACGTCACGGTCGCCGCCGAAGCGGTCGATGACGATCCGGCATCCTCAGGCGTGCTCCGACGGACGCTCGACGAGGCGATTCGACCGGAACTCCTGCCCGGCGTCCGCATCACGCGCGTCTCCCTGTCCGAAGCGAAGCGCGTCCTGTGCGGCGATTCGGACGCGACACACATCAACCTGCTGGAAGCGACCCAAACGCGATTCCCCCTGCTCCGCCAACCGACGCGACGCGCACCTCTCAACGGCTTGCCGGAGGGATGGACGGCGGCGTTCGCCGTCGCGCTTGCCGTGACTGCCCTCCACAAGCGGCACGATCTGTGATAGGGTGAACGCACATCACCGCGCGGGTTCCGGAATCCGCGCCCACCCATTCATGTCCGATCCGATCACACAACTCCAAAGCTCACCGGCGGTCCAACCACAGACCTCATCCGATCTCCTTGACGCCTGCGTCCGTCATTTCGAGGTCTCTCCAGTCGGACGAGGACATCTCGTCCTCGGCGACTGCCTCGCCGTGATGCAAAGCCTCCCGGACAACCTCATCACCCTTGCGGTCACGTCACCGCCCTACTTCAACGCGATCAACTACGACGGACACCGCGACAAACTCAACGGCAAGACAGATCACTGGGAGCGGACGGAGGTCTCCTACGACGAGTACCGCGACTTCCTGAAAGCCCGCTTCAAGGAATTGCTGCGGATCACCCAGCCCGGCGGTCACAACGTCGTCAACATCGCCCCCGTCCTCTGGCAGGGAAAGCGGACGGCGCTGCCGTTCCACTTCGTCGGCTGGATGGAGGAGATCGGCTGGACGTTCAAGGAGGACATCGTCTGGGAGAAGCCGGTCGCCAGAGACCGCCGCTCCGGACTGCTCCTCCAACATCCCTATCCCGGCTACTACTATCCGAGCCTTGTCGCGGAGTACATCTTTGTCTTTCAGAAGACGACGGACTCCAAGAAGCGCGACAACATCTACGCCCGCCGCTCGAAGGAGGAAAAGGAGGCGAACCGGATCGACCTGTCCGACTATCAGGGCGAGAAGTCCAAGAACGTCTGGAAGATCCGCCCGATGGCGCCGCAGGAGAACCTTCACCCCTGCCCGTACCCGCTGGAACTCGTCGAGCGGGTCGTCGAGTTCTACGCATACAAGGACGACCTCGTGCTGGATATCTTCACGGGCAGCGGACAGACGAACCTCGCCGCGGAGAAGCTCGGGCGGCGGCACATCGGCATCGACACGGCGAAGGAATACCTCGACTACGCGCGGGAACGACTGAACGCGCAACTCCATCAAGGGCGACTTTTCAACAGCGGTGACTCCGACAAGGAGGGCCTACCTCGCGCGGCATGACCATCCGCGCCCGCATCGAGAACGTCCGTTATGCGCCGACGATGTGCGCCCAACTGCCGACGCACGGGATCGACGCCTTCCTGTCCGGTGAGGCGTTCCGTCGAGGGACGTTTCACCTGAACTACCGGGGACGGAAGCTGACGGTCAGCCATTGGGTCTCGCCCAAGCGGACACGGAGCTACCCGTACGCCCGCGTCTACGATTCGATGGACTCCCTGTTCCCCGTGACGATCATCCCCGTCTGGAAGGACGAGGGGCAGGACGGCGACAGCGATTTCCTCCAGTGGGACACCGTCTCGCTGATGAGTCTGCTCAACGTCTACGTTGTGCTCGGCTACTACGCGGACGCCGAGAGGAACCCCCGTTACGAGGACAAGATCACCTCGTTCCGTTTCGACACGGCGCATCTCAGAGGACGACTCGATGAACTGCTCGCCTATAAGTCGAGCGCGCTGCACTGGAACCTGCACGAGTTGGAAGTCCACCTACCAGAGGTGTGGGAGAAGGCGGTGACCGCCTACGAACGCATCTCGAAGCAGACGGGCGTCCAGACGCACAATCCGAAAGGCGCGCACCGTCGCATCGAGCTGATCCGCCGGAGCGCGGAGGCGTTCAAGGACCGGTCGCGTATCGGCGCGGAGAGCGCTCAGCAGCGAGAGTCGGTTACCACCCAACCGAAGGAGTCCGTCTCCGGCGACAAGGCGACGATCACGATCGAGAACTACCTCGGCGGGGAGTACTACTTCACGGCGGACGAGTTCCATTTGGAGGGCGACGACCTCTATCTGATCGAGAAGAAGCATTCGTCGCGGGAACCTCTGCCGAGTCTCGGCGACATCAAGGACGGACTGGTCAAGATGATCCTGTTCACGAACCTGGTGGATGTGACGGCGGACGGGAAGCCGTGTCGTCCGCACGCGGTGTTAGGACTCACGTCGTCGGCGATTCGCGGTGCCGTATCGAGCGCCTCCGATGAGGAAGAGGTCGCGGCGTTTCTTCGGACGAACCGACTTTGGAAAACGGCAGACGGAAACACTCCGCGCGCTATTCGATGAGGCGCGGAAGAACCGATTTGTCGTCGACCTGTCTGCGTCGATCTGATCTCCATTGCTGAACCCGACGTACCAAACGCCCTCCTCGAGGAGGGCTTTTGACGTCTCATCCGGGTTGCGGTGTCAACGTCGTCGCTGAAAACGGCTCGCTGACGACGCCGTTCACCATCATCTTGACGTAGAACTGATGACGCGACAGGTTCGTCAGGTCCTCCCGCCGGAACGTCGGCTGAAACTCCTTCTCGAGGTATTCCGCGTCCTCCGCGCCCACCTGAAAGCAGATGAGCGTCCCGACGTTCCCGAAGACGGCGTGTCGCACGTCGTCGTCCAGCTGTCCGAGCGTCTGATGGCTGAGCGTGATCGACAGTCCGTACTTCCGCGCCTCCGAGAGCATCCCCGCGAAACTGGTCGTCGCGAAGTTCTGGAACTCGTCCACATAGAGATAGAACGGTCGCCGCTGCTCTTCCCGTACGTCCGCGCGGCTCAGCGTCGCGAGCTCGATCTGCGACAGGATCAATGCGCCCAGCAACGAACTTGAATCCTCGCCCAACGAACCTTTCGCCAGATTCGCCAGGAACACCTTCCTGCCGTCCATGATCGGACGGAACTGCAAGCGGTTCTCCTTCTGCTGAAACAGATGTCGCAGTGACGGGTTCGCGAGGAAGCCGCCGACCTTGTTGAGGATCGGCGAGACCGCTTCGTTCTGAAAGCGGCTCGCGTACTTGGCGAACTCATCCTCAAAGAACGCCCTCACCTGCGTGTCCTCGACGTAGCACAGCACCCGTTGCCGGAACGCCTTTTCCAGCAGGATGCGCGGCACGTCGATCAGCGTCGCGTCGGGATATGCCAGCAACGCCAACAGTGTGTACCGGAGGATGTGTTCCATGCGCGGACCCCAGGAGTCGCCCCAGACCTTCTTCATCGCCGACAGGATGCCGGAGGCGATCAGGTAGCGGTGCGCGTAGTGGTCTTTCAGGATGTTGAAGGGGATCGCGCTGCGGACGTTGGTCGGATCGAAGTAGAGGAGGTCGTCCGCACGCTCCTTCGGGACATGGCGCAGGACGCTTTTCACGAGGTCGCCGTGCGGATCGAGGACAGCGAGTCCGTGACCGTCGCGCAGGTCGGACGCGATCAGGTGCTCCAGGAGCGTCGACTTCCCAACGCCGGTCTTGCCGATCAGGTGGAGGTGATAGCGGCGATCCGCCCGCCTTATCCCGAACTTCTTCCGCTGATCCCGCCAATTCGTTTGCCCGAAGATGCACAGGTCGTTCACGTCTTCATCATACGGACGTTTCCCACCGCATAAAGGGAGGAAAGGTTCCCGTTTCCGTTATTTTCTCCCTTCTGGTACGCCTGCCTTCCCTCGCCCATGATGAACCTACCCGATCTTTGACAACTCGATTCCAGGTTTCAACCGAAAGGACAAACCGATGGCGACGGAACCAGCCTCCGATGATTTCTGGGGCGAATCGGTCCATACCTACACCCGCGAGGAAGCGATTGCCGATGGGACGCTCGTCCAGGTCGGCGCGCTCGTCCGACCACAAACGCCCGAACGACCCGGCACATCCGTCACGATCTGCTTCACCGCCGCGCTGTTCGCCGACTTCCAAGACGAGACGGAGCGCGACGCCCTCATCCGCGAAGGTGTCCATGCACTCGCCCAGCCCGACCCGGAGGACACCGACGCGATGAAGCTGCGCGTTCTGCGCGAGCAGTACTGGGTCATCTTGGACGGCGACGGGCTGACGTTCCTCTATCCGTCCGATTACTGACGGGAGGGAGGCACGACTCATGTCCCTCACCAATCGCATCCGCGACTTCCTCGACGAGTACGACGCTGTTGAGGAGTTCGAGGACTACGAGCAGGCGTCATCGTTTCTCACCGAAGCGATCCGACTGCTCCGGGAAGCCGCAGAACAACCTCACGCTACCGATTACCCCGACCACGCAGCCAATGGAGACCACTCGATGTGAACGCGTACCCGTACCACGTCCAGCCCCGCCTGTTCGAGGCGCAAAGACTCTACCGACCGGAATCGCTCTCCACGCCGAAACAACTCTACGATCTCGTCCGCGAGACGCTCGAAGGCGAAGAGCAGGAACACCTTCTCGTCGTCTGCCTGACCGCGAAGTCCTCGCTCGTGACGGTCGAGTGCGTCAGCAAAGGCACGCTCAACTGCACGATGATGCACCCGCGCGACGTGTTCCGCACGGCGATTCGGGAGAACGCCTCCGCGATCACGTTGGCGCACAACCACCCCTCCGGCGACCCGGAACCGTCGCGAGAAGACCTTGCGGGAACGCAGAGAGTCGCCCAAGCGGGACGGCTTCTCGACATTCCGCTCGTCGATCACCTGATCGTCGGGCGCGACTCCTACACGTCACTCGCCGAATCTCATCCCGAACTGTTTCGCTGACCAGGAAAGGAGACGCCCGCCACGGCGCAACGTCTCGGCATCGAACGCCCCCTGAACGTCAACGCATGAAAGGAACGTCACGGTGAACATCGAAATCATCGAACAACCCTTCGAACCATCGGAACTGAAATCCCGTCCCGGCTCGTACGGCAAACCGATCACCTACGCCCCGCTCAAGTCCTACATCGAACGGATGAACGAGGCGTTCGGCTACGACTGGTCCAACGACGTCATCAAGGTGGAACGCGGCGAGGATGAAATCGTCGCGATCGTCAAAGTGACCGCCTCCGGCGTCGCGAAAACCCAAGCCGGAAGCAAACACGTCACGCGCGACAAGGAAGGCAACGCCTTCTGCCTCGGCGACGACACGAAAGCGGCGATCTCGGACGGCTTCAAGAAATGCTGTCAGCTGTTCGGGATCGGGCTGCATCTCCTCTCGGATGAGGAGGATACCGTGCCCGAAAGTCGCGGAGCGCGAAACGGCTCGCGGCAATCTCAACCGCGAACGACCTCGCGCACCGTCGGCGGGATCACCGAGAAGCAGATCGCCTACATCAAGCGGCTGCGCACCGATCTCGGCTGGTCGCAGGACGACGTGCGCGGGATGTCGGATCAGCTGTTCCGCACGACCGACGTCGCCTCCCTGAACCAGACGCAGGCGTCCACCCTCATCAACGAACTGAAGAAACACCTCGATGCGGGCGAACCGGACGCTGATGACGCCGCCTCGTTCTGACGGAAAGGACGGATACAGATGATTCTTTCCGTGACGCGACTCCGAACCTATCTCGCGTGCGGGCGACAGTACCGCTTCCGGTATGTCGAGCGCGCCGAACCCGAGTTCCTCTCCGCCGAGATGGTCTACGGTTCCGCGATGCACTACGCGATCTCGGAGTTCCATCAGGCGAAGAACGCCCTGACGCCGGAGCAGGTCTTCGAGTTCTATCGTCTCTACTGGGACGCGGAACTCGAAGACGCGATGCGCTTCGGCAGGGAGGTGCGGTTCAAGCAGTCGGACATGGAGGTGTACTCCTCGATGGCGACCGCCTTTGCGGAGCTCTACGTCGCGCAGTTCGCCGAGGTCAAACCGACCGACGTGGAACTGCTCTTCGAGATTCCCGTGCTCGATCCGGTCAGCGGAGAAGGTTCGTCGAAACACACGCTGGACGGTCGGATCGACCTCGTGTCGGACAACACGCTGTGGGAGTTCAAGGTCTCGTCGAGAGCCGCGTCGCAGTCGGATGTGGACAACGACATCCAGCTGACCGCCTACGCCCTCGGCTTCGCCTACCTCTACGGGACGATGCCCGACGAGATCGCCCTCGTGACGCTCACCAAGACGAAGACGCCAAAGATCGACGTCAAGCGCACCCGCCGCGATCCGGAAGACTTCCGACGGTTCTGTCTGATGGCGTGCGAAGTCGCCGACGCGATCGAACGTGAGGCGTTTCCCCGAAACCTGGAATATCAATACGGCTGTCGGAACTGCGAACACTTCAAGCGATGTCTCGGAGCGCAGTTCTGAACGCAGCCGTTCCACCTCAAACCATGCCCTGCAGGTCGTTCCTCGCAGGGCTTTTTATATCCACAGGGAAATCAGAAACCCGTTGTGATGCGCGGGGTGATGAAGGCGTTGCAAAGGGGGTCACAGGAAGGCGATCCGATTTTCCATCTCTTCGGGATCCCGGTGCTCGGCGTGTTCCACGATCCGGCGTATAGACTCCCCGATCGACAGACGCTCCGCGTGAAGAAAGAAGATGCCCGCGTGCGTTTTGTTCTGCTGTCGCCATTGATGCGCGATCCGAAGAAAGTCGTCGTCATGCGTGAAGATCACGGCGCGTTCTTTGATCGCGTACTCAAGTTGCTGCTCGTCGTTCAGTCCGCGATTGCCGACATCCCGCGCCGACCATGCGTCAATATTCCGACGCCGCAATCCCGACGCGACGGCAACGTCCGCGCTTTCGTTCAGGTAAACCCTAAGCGCCACGCCGTTCCCTCTCAGCGGGAGAATCGGCGTACTGTTTCTTCAGTTCCTCGATAAACGCCTCGCCGGAGCGGATGTCCGCATTGATTTCATCGAGGTGGTCGTAATAATAGGACAGCGCGTCGTGCACCTGTGCAAGCGTGAGATGAGGATGGGATTCAACGATCTCGTCCGGTGTCTTTCCCATGCGCTCGTACTCGATCGCGATCTGCGAAACCCGCATCCGGGTTCCGGCGATGATCGGTTTGCCCGCGCAGGTGTCCTCCCTTCGAGTGATGTACGGATGTTCCGTGATCGGCTTTATCGTCTCCATCGTTGTCATTGGTGTTCACCCTATCTAGCGTGACCGAAAACGGATTCAACGAGAGCATCCGTGAGGGGATGTTGGACGAAGCGGTACCGCTGTGAAAGAAGGTTATCGTGCAGCACCTTACCGGCACACAGCCGGAACTCTTCTCCACTGACCGAACCTCTCGAGCGTTTCGATATCCTCTTCAAAGTCCTCGACATCGTAATGCACGGAGATCTTCCGCTCGGCGAGTTCCCGCTGGAACGCCATGCGATCCACCCCGACCATGCGCGCCGCCTGCGCCAGAGTCAGCTTCTCCTTTTCGAAGAGCAGCAGCGCGAGTTCGAGCGTCAACTCCTCCTCGGTCATATGAATCGACCGGACGACCTCATCGGGAATCAGAACGTTCATGTCGCCCCTTTCAGGAAATCCTGCGGCTTACCGGTATGATCCGATCAAACCGCGACACAGGGCAACCCGATGTCGGTTCTGCGCGATTCGGTGTGCGTTACAGGACACAATCCCGCCCTGCGAAACAACCGTTTCAGTGCCGGCTACAACTGTTCCAGCCGCGCCAGTTCCATCCCCGCGCGGACGCCGATCTCGCTCTCAGAGTTCATCTCGACGCACTGGCGGAAGGCGTCGATCGCCTGATCGACCTGTTCCGAGCCGGAGATCACCATCTTAGCGAGCGTCCTGCCCAGCACTTTCGCGCCCAGCCCGCGGTCGCCCCTCTCCTCTTTCAGTTGCAGGAAGCAGAGACCGATGTTGTAGAGCGTCGACTGATCCGGTTCGACGGCGAGCGACTGGTTCATCAGTTCGAGCGCGTCCGGCGTCGCGCCCTGACTCAGACGGATCATCCCCTTGTAGAACAACGCCGTCGACTTCACCGACGCCGCGCTTACCTTCACGTCCGGGTTCTCCGGGTGCGGAATCGTCATGCCGGCGCCCATCGCGTCGCAGAGCGCGATGGCGCGGCCGAGATCGGCGTTCAGGGCGTTGATCATCCCGCGACCCTCAAACGCTCCCTTGATCCCTTGAAGGAACCCCTCCGAGTTACCCTCCCGGACTTTTTGACGCGCTTCGGCGAACACGGTGTCGTATGAGTTTCTGACCTCTTCGGTCAACGCCCATGCGACCCGCAGGTTGAATTCGGAACCAGCCATCACAACCTCCTTATCGTGAACCAACGTCTTTCCGTCCGATCATGAATCATTTCGGTTGATCCCTCCTCTAACATTTCTTACACTTTGCGTCAATCAAAATGTTGTATCCGTCGAGCACGACCGCTTCAAAGCGCCAACTTCAACCGCGAGGCTCGGCGGTCGCACCCGTCGACCAAGTCGGATGGCGCAGCCAGTCCGACGATGGAATGTAGAGATTAACAGAAGAAGAT
>JAQBWJ010000036.1 GCA_027625215.1 Candidatus Poribacteria bacterium | reverse complement strand
AAAAACTGTCCCCGCAGAACTTCTCGCGCCACGCTTCCATCAGCACAATCGCCAGCATCGCCTCCCCGACGACCCCTCCGGCGGGAACGGCACAACTGTCCGTGCGTTCCTTCTGCGCGGTGAACGCTTCCTTCGTGTTCACGTCCACGGAGCGCAACGGTCTCGCTAAGGTCGAAAGCGGCTTCATCGCCACGTTGACGACCAACGGCATCCCATTGGTGATCCCGCCTTCTAGACCGCCCGCGCGATTCGTTTCGCGGTAAAATCGCCGGTCCGCCTCGTCATAGAAGATTTCGTCGTGCGCTTCGGAGCCGGGAGTCCGAGCCGCCTCAAACCCTAGTCCGATGGACACGCCCTTCATCGCCTGAATCGACATCATCGCGGCGGCGATGCGCCCGTCCAGTTTCGTGTCCCAAGAGGTGTGACTGCCCAACCCGATGGGCACGTTCCGCGCAACCACCGTAAACACCCCGCCGACCGTATCCCCCTGACGCTGCGCCGCGTTGATGAACGCGACCATCTCGTCTTCGGTTTTCTTGTCGGGGCAGCGCAACGGAGAGTCGTCAAACGCCGAGTTGTCCTCGATGGCGTTCACGTCCACATCCGCCTTGACGGAGCCGATCTCCGTCACGAACGAGAATATCCTGACGCCGAACTGCGCGAGAAAATGCTTCGCCAACGCGCCAACCGCCACGCGCGCCGTCGTCTCTCTTGCGCTCGCCCGTTCGAGGATGTTGCGAAGGTCGCTTTGGTCATACTTGATCCCGCCGACGAGATCAGCGTGACCCGGACGCGGGCGCGTCAACGTGCGTCGATCCACCTGCGCGGTTGGGTCGGGACTCATCACCGCCTCCCAGTTCTCCCAATCGCGGTTCGTCACCCACATCGAGATAGGGCTGCCAAGCGTAAATCCGCCTCGCACCCCCGACAAAAACTCGACGGCGTCCTTCTCAATCTTCATCCGACCGCCGCGCCCGTACCCAAGTTGACGCCGCGCCAGATCGACGTTGAGGTCTTTGTCTTCCAACGGCAACCCGGCGGGAACGCCAGATACGATTGCCGTCAGCCCCTTGCCGTGCGACTCGCCAGCCGTCACCCATTCAAACTTCGTCGCCATACGTCCCTTTCATTCGAGAAGTGAGAAAAGAGAAGTGAGTGAGGGGGATGGTCGCGCCGCATCCAATATCAAGATGAACAACGATCAGCCACGTTCGACGGTGCCGACCGGTGTCGTCCCACCCGTCCGACTCTCACTCCTCTTTTCTCACTCCTCACTTCTCTCCTATTGCGGCGGTCGCCACAACCACCCGAAGATATTGCTGTTGTAACTGCGCGTTTCCATCCAAGACGCCGCGACGTGACCGTTCCGCGCGAGGATCGTCAGCGCGCGCCGTTCGCCGCCCTCAAACGTCATGATCGGCATTCCGAACGCCTCAAACGCGCGTTTGCCGTTCTTGTCGAGCCGTTGAACGTACACGTCTTGGTGTGTCGCGGACTCCGTTTCTCGTCGATAATCATACCACGCAAACCAAAGATCATCCCCGTCGATTGCGATTTTCGGCGTCCGTTGAAGCCCGTCCGCCCCGCAAATCAACATCCCGTTCGTCCCCCACCGCATCGAGCCGTCCGGCTGACAACGCTGCGCGTAGATGTCGTCGTACACGTCGCGCCCGTCCACCCAAACGACAACGATGCCGCCCTGTCCGTCAGGCACGGCGGAGGCGTTCTGTTGGCTGCCGGACTCGCCGCACAACGGTTTGCCCTCATCGCCCCAAAGCCGTGTGCCGTCCGGCGACAGGTATTGAATGTAGAGGTCGATGTTCGAGTACGTCCCGTCGTCGTTTCGATAGTCCGACCAGTAGACGTACGAACCGCCCTTGCCGTCCGATTCGATCTTGGGACCGCCCTGATTCGCATTCGTCAGACTGGCCGAAACGCCGCTCTCCGCCCAACGCTGCGTTCCGTCCGCCGCCAACCGCTGCGCGAACACCTGCCAACGCATCTCGCCGATCTCGGTGAACGAAAAATCCCACCACGTCGCCACGACGCCGCCTGTCCCGTCCAACGCGAGAAACACGTCGTACTGATCGTTCTTCGCCTGTACGACCGGACTCCCATTCTCCCCCCAGAAAATCGAACCGTCCGCCCCGATGTGCTGACCGTAGATATCCTGATTCCCGTTGCGCCAGTCTTCCCATGCGGCGTAGACGCCTCCGTCGCCGTCCGGGAGCAGCCGTTGGTCGCTCTTGTCGTTCGGGTGAACGCATAGCGGAAGCCCGTCCGCAGGTTGCCACGTCGGAACGCCGTTGTGATCGAACCGCTGCATCCAAAAGTCGGTCCCGTTGACGCGGTTGTCGCCCCACACTACGACGAACCCGCCCGCGCCGTCCGTCACCGCGACCGGATCAACCTGGCTCTTGCCCGAAATCGCAATGAGCGGCTTCCCGTTCGGCTCCCACAGCGGCATCCCCATCGCGTCGTATCGCTGCCCGTAGATATCCTTGTCGCCGGAACGCAGGTCTTGCCAGACGATGAAAAAACTGCCGTCCTCATTGAGAACAGGCGACGGGAACTCTTGGGATTGTTCATGGTCCGTGACGGGGAACGCCTCTCCGTACGCCGCCGCGACAACAACGACCAGCAGACCGCACAGCAGAAATCGCATGACTCAGCCTCTTAAATATCCAACCGTCTGATTCAGTGTTGCGGGTACGCCGAACTATACGGAAAGGCAGGCGCGAGACGGAAATGGGCGGCGTTATTCGGCAGATGGCACAGTGGGCCCATAGACCAGGATCGTTTCGATGGAGCCCCCCGTACCCGCGACGGCGGGACCCGAATCGGTGCGAATCGACGGGCTCAACTCGACAACCCGCACCGCGTCGCCGATGATATCGACCCGACCCGTGACGGGGGTGTCGAAGCGTCCTTTGTACGTCTGCACCGTTTCCCATTCCGTCGGGGCGGTGCGGACTTGCATCTGAAAGTCCCTCAGCGGACGACGCGGCACCACGACGATTTTTCGGATCGACTTCTTCGCGTCCAACACGATGGTCGTCGCGGTCGCGCCGCCGAGTTTGTCGGGGTAGCGCACGTCCATCGTCGCCTGTTGGTCGATGCGGATGAGCGATTCCTTCGCGCCGCACCCGACAAACAGCGCGATCACGGCGACCACGCTTGTCAGTGCGCTCAACGTTTTTTGCTTGGTCATGCGTCGTCCGTCATCCGTTTCCATTCAAACCTTGAGGGATCATAGAACCAGTATCGGTCAGCCGCCTCGATCTCACCGTTGCCCCCGACCGTCCGCAATGTCGTCCACGAGCAGTCGCCGCGCTCGAAGTCAAACGTCTCGCCGTCGTCATCGTAGAGACGAAACACGCCGTCCTTCGTCCCGTACGCGCGAACCTCCAACGGCACGTTTCGATCCGCCTTCGGTATGTGTTCCATCTCCGGCATCAGGGGGATGATCCCGCCGTCGCGCACAAACAGCGGTATCCGTTCCAACGGCGCGGACACCTGTTGAACGCCGCCATGCGAAACGTGTTTACCCGTGTAGAAATCAAACCACGCGCCATCGGGAAACGCGACTTCCCGCGTCGTCTCCCCGCGAAACAGCGGCGCAACGAGGACGGAATCACCCATCAGGTACTGGTCGGCGCGTTCGATCACGGCGCGCGACGCATACGGGTTCGCTGTATCATCCAACGTCCCGTCGGCGACGGATTCGCCCTCGACGCCTTCCAACGGCATCGCGCGAAACGGCGGCGTCCCGTCCTCACGATACCGCGCGAACGCCGAATACAAATACGGCAGGAACCGCATCCGCAAGAGCATCGCGTCTCTCACCGCGTCGGCGATATGGGGAAAATCCCAGGGCTTGGTCTTGCTCGCCCAGGCGTTCAGCATCGCCATCGGAGAGAAGCAGACGGTCTGCATCCGACGCATCCAGTCGTCGGCGTCCGCGCCGCTACGCACCTCCGGCGACCACAACAACCCGCTGAACCCGCAGTTGCACAACGCCGTGATAAACGTCTTATGATCGTATGCGTCCGAGTAGAGCGCGTACGGCAGCGACGACGCGCCGATGTACGACCCGCGCACCAGCCCGTACGTCCGCCGATTGACGGTGCGGTACAGGTCGCTCGTCAGTTTTTGAAGTTGAATCCCATACGTCTGACGCATCTCCTCGCCGGATCGACCGGAGGGAAACGTCGCGTGGTGGGGCCATAACCACTTGTCGTAGCCGTCCACCTCATCGAGTTTGTACCCGGAAACGCCGATCACAACGTGCTCCTGCCGACGGTGGTCGGACAACGCTTCTCGCGCTTCGGGCATCGTGAAATCCGGCACGAGTCCGCCCCAAACCGTGTGCGACCCCGATAACGGTTCCATCGTCTCGTACAGCCCCGACTCAGGCGACACGTATGGGTTTTCCCATAGGTTGACCCGCACGCCGAGTTCATCCATCCGTTTGACGAACGCGGATGGGTTTGGGAACCGCCCCTCGTCCCACTCGAACGTGCACGGGTAAGACTTACTATGCCAACCCGGTTCCAGCCCGACGACATCCAACGGGAAACCTCGCTCGCGGAACTCGTTCACCTCTGCCTCGACCTGCTCGTCCGAATACAACGTCGGCACGCGATGCCAAAACCCCAACCCCCATCGCGGCGGCAGAAACCCGCCCCCGCAGTACAGGTTGTACCGCCGAACCGCGTCCAGCGGCTGATTCCCACCGAACACAATCACCTCGACGCCCGATGCGGGCACGTTGAATTCGATACTGTTCGCCGGAGGCTGCGAGTCCCACGCGCGATCCATGTTCCGGTCGCGCACGGGAGGCGGTTTGGGATCGTCTCGCCGCACCGACGTGCCGACATCAACCGTGACGACCTTCGCCGTGTTCAACAGCACCCCGTACCCGCGACTCGTGACGTAGAACGGGAACGAGGCGTGCGTTCGCCCGTCGTCTCGTCCGCCGTAGTGATCCACCTGCAACTGCATCACCTGATTGCGGTGGTTCAACCGCCGAAAATGCAGCCCGAACCCGTAGACCCGCTCGTCCCGTTCCAGCGGGAAGCGAATCACGGTGCCGGACGCCCCCGCCCGATCCAGCACGGGCGACCGTTCCGCGAACGGAAACGCCGCCTCGTCCATCCCCGCGATGGCGTCCGTTTTCGGTGGGATGCCGAGAAACCCAAGCGGGGTGAACGCCTGTTCCTCCCCCGCGTTGATCCGCCAAACCCCGCGATGCGTCTCCATCCACTGACTCGGCAAGAGTGTCCGATTCTGGACAGCCATCAGTCGTCGATCTCCCAGTCCGCCAAACCTTGAGGCAGCGCGGCGGGTTGATCGCAGGTGCTGTCAAGGTGGATGTGCCGTTCCTCCGACGACGAGGTGTGCAGCGCGTGGCAGATATCGGCGGTGTGATAGCCCATCTCGCCCGCGCAACGGTGCGGTCGCCCGCTCTTGATCGCGTTCGCCAAATCCGCGACACCGACCCCGCGCCCGTTCCCCAAGTACCCGAACTCCGGCTCAATCTCAACCGTCTGGTCGCTGTCCGCCTTGCGAAGGTGCAGTTTTCCCCCGAAGTTGTTCGGGTCGATGCACCGCAGCGAGCCTTCGCTGCCGTAGATTTCGATGTGCGGCAACCCGACGCCGATCACGTCCGACGAGTTGATGAACGTGCAGACCGCGCCGTTCGCAAAGTCGAGCGTGCCGGAGAAGTTCGTCGGCGTGTGACACTCGACCTTCGTGCCGCGACGGTCGCGTTCCGTCCATGTGTTCCGCGCCGAGCCGGACACCCGCGCGACGGGTCCCAACAGGTTGATGAGCGCGTGAAGATAGTAGGGTCCCCGGTCGAACAGCCACGTCACGCCGAACTCGAAGAAGTCCGTCGCGTAGAAACTGACGTACCCCTCGCGTTGCGGCGCGGCGGCGGACTCCCCGCCCTTCCAGGGCCCCCCGCCCCGAATCTGGATGCACGAGAACGCGCCAATCGGTTCGCCAATCGCGCCGCCGTCGATCAGTTTTCGCGCAGTCTGCCACGCCCCGCCGAAGAAGGTGTCCGGCGCGGCGCTGACCCTCACGCCGTTCTGTTTGGCGACCCGCATCATCGTCTGCGCGTCTTCCAATTTGACGGATAACGGTTTTTCAATGTGGACGCTCTTACCCGCCTCGACAACGGAGATGCCGACGGGCCCATGCGCCTTATGCGGCGTCAGCACGATGACGATTTCGATCTCGTCGTCCGCGAGCAGTTCGTCCGGCGTACACGCCTTCGGGATGCCGTACTCTTCCGCCCGCGCCTTCGCCGCATCCAGCCGCAAGTCCGCGACGGCGACGATATCGAACGCGCTGAACTTCTTGGAATTGCCGAGATACGCGCCGCTGACCGCGCCGCACCCGATCACGCCGACTTTGGTTGCTTCCGCCATTGATGCCCTCTTTTGCATGAAAACGATCATCTGAATCTTCGTTCTTCCACCTGCCGCCACGATACCATGATCCACACGACACATACACCTCACCCCTTGGCGACGGGGGTGAACACAAGTAAACAAAAAGTGGGCACAAGTGGGCTCAAGTGAACCCCATATTCGGCTCCAAATCGCGGAAACCCCCCGCCACGACTCGATTCCATGAGTGAACACCCCGAAAACGTGTTCACTCACCAAATCTGACGTGACTTCCGCCTCTCATTCTGGTATCACTCCCTCGTCCACCTTGAGACGGCGCGCGACAACACATCAATAATCCTCACGAAACCGCCAAATGCCGAACGACACCCAACCCCCGCTGATCGCCGACCGCCTCAACGTCTCGATCCGCAAGACGCCGATCCTGACCGACGTGTCCTGCGAATTTCGTCGCGGCGAGGTGACGGGCATATTGGGTCCGAACGGCGCGGGCAAGTCCACCTTGTTGCGGGCGTTGGCGGGGGTGATCCAACCCGTGTCGGGTGAAATCCGGCTGGAAGGCGTCTCGCTTCGACGTTATTCGCGCCGCGAGTTGGCGTTGAAAATGGGCGTCATCCCGCAGCACACCGAGTTTTCACTGGAACTTTCCGTCCGCGAGGTGATCCGTATGGGACGCTTCGCCCACCGTCCCATCTACGCAAAGATGACCCCCGACGACCACCAAGCCGTCGAAAATACCCTCATCGACATGCGTCTGACCGACATCGCCGAACGCCCCGCCCACACCCTCAGCGGCGTCGAACGTCAACGCATGTTCCTCGCCCAACTGCTCGCTCAAGAGCCGAGCGTCGTCCTGTTGGATGAACCGACGGCGCACCTCGACGTGAAGTATCAGGGCGAACTGATGCGTTTGGTGCGGCAGTTGGTCGAATCGAAGGGATGGACGGTCGTTGTCGTCGTCCACGATCTGAACCTCGCGTACCGCTTCTGCGACCGCCTCCTGTTCCTCCGCGACGGCAAGCGTCTCGCGTTCGGCACTGTCGAGGAGATGGCGCGCCCCAACGTGATTCAGGACACGTTCGACGTATCGGCGGCGTTCCAAACCGATCAGGGACACCCCCGCGTCGCCATCGAACTATGAACGACCCCACGACCCAACCCCGCTCGATCATGCGTAACGCGGCGTCGCTGTTTGGGGCGCACTTCATCGGCAAGGCGCTGTCGTTCGGGTTGATCGTCATTCTCCCGTGGTACGTCGAGTCGGCGACGTTGGGCGTCTACTTCGTCGCGGCGGCGACGGTCGGCATCTTCGGAGCGTTTGCGGAGTTCGGCATCCACGATCCCCTGCTGAGACGCCTCCACCTCGAACCCGACCGTGCGCGGCAAACGCTCGGCGTCGCCGTCGGGATGCGCCTGCTGTTGAGTTTGTCGGTGATGGTTGCGTCCGCCGTCTACATTTGGGTGAACCGCTACGACCCCGAACGCGCCGAGTACGTCTGGTGGCTCGGCGGATCGGTCGCGTTGAACGGGTTTGCCTCCGCCCTATACACCGTCTTCCGCGCGCGCGAACGCATGGGGTACGAGTCCGCTGTCGTCTTGGTGGAACGGTTGATCGTCGTTCTTATCGGCGGCGGACTGTTCGTGTTCGGGATCGGCACGATGCGGTTGTTCTGCATCGTCATCTTCATCGCGTCCGTCGCGCATGTCGGGCTGACGGTGGCGTTCGTCGCGGTGAAGTTCACTCCGATCATCCCGCGATTCCGTTGGAACGAGTGGCGCGATTTCGCCCGATTGACGTTCCCCTTCTGGTTCGCCAACGGTCTGATCCTACTCTACTATCGCATCGACACGATCCTACTGGAACGGTGGAGCGACCGAGGCGCGGAGGCGGTCGCGTGGTACGGCATCGCGTACAGTTGGGTGATGGCGTTGACGATCCTGCCCGGCGCGATCATGAGCGCCGCGTACCCTCGAATCTCCCGACTCGTATCGGGTCAGACCGAATCCGATGAGGAGGCGCAGTCACTGTCCGCGCTTTACACGGGGTTGTGGCGCATCATGGCGGCGACGGGCGTCCCGCTGGCGATGATCACCGCCGCCATCGCCCCGAAGTTGATCGCCTTGCTCTATCCCGACGCGCGTTACCCTACCGGCACGGCGGACGCGGCGTTGGCGTCGCTCGCATGGGTGTTGCCCTGGATGTTCTTCACGGCGATTTTGGTGAACACCCTCCGCGCGGCGAACCACCGTCGCGCGTTGCTCGCATTGATCGCGTTGACGACGGCGATCAACATCTTGCTGAACGCCTTCCTGATGCCTCGATACGCTCACGTCGGCGCGGCGTGGGCGTTGGTCGGGAGCGAGGCGTTCCTCGTCGTTGCGGGAACCGTTTACATCCGCCTTAAACTCTCCCGGTGGAGCCGCCCGGTGTTCTGGTTGCAGGTATCCGTCTCGTGGGTCGGATTGGGCGTCGCGCTGTGGCTGACTCGCGCTTGGAGCCTCTTTTTGCAGGTTCCCGTTGCCGTCGCGGTCGTTTTTGCTTTACTCTATGCGGCGAGAGGCTTGCGAAAGGACGACTTCAGGCTCGGCGCGTAGGCGTAATAATGACACCTGTACGTCGAGTTTCGTGGGGAACCGATGCAATCCGCCGATCAGTTCATGCGGAATTACGAGAAGACGACGAATCGGCACGACGTAGACGCCGTCCTTTCGTTGATCGACGACGACGCGGTCTACCTGTTCAGCAACGAGTCCGTCCATATCGGCAAGTCGGCGATTGATGCCGCGATCCGTCGCAACTTCGATACGATCCGCGATGAGACATACTCGATTGAGAACATCGTCTGGTTGGCGGAATCGAACGAAGTTGCCGCGTGCGTCTACGACTTCTCGTGGACGGGCAGGATCGACGGCAAAGCGGTGTCCGGTTCCGGCGAGGCACGACCGTTCTGAAGCGCGTCGGGCATTCGTGGCGCGTCGTCCACGAGC
>JAQBWJ010000035.1 GCA_027625215.1 Candidatus Poribacteria bacterium | reverse complement strand
TGACAGGATATCTGGATTCCGACACCCATTCCGTCAGTTCCGACAGGTCATCATAATCCGACGTGACAGCCCAGCCCGACGGCATGAGAGCGCGCAGTGTGTTCAAGTTATGACTCGGCGGAAAATCAACGCTCAGATGTACCAGAACTGCTTTGATCGCTTTCTCTGCCGCTTGCTGCGCGTGCCCACAGATATGACGAGGAATGCTGTCGTCGCTTCCCATGCCGGAGACCGCCGCAGTCAGGTCTTCTTGGGCGTACTGCATCCAACGCTGCCAGTCTTGCGAGTCGTTACGCCGCATCGTACAGCACCACACCTTCCCTCAACGCCGGACGTAGTACCGTTCCAACTTGATTACCCCGCCGCTCGATTTCATCCGGCGTTGTCACCACGATGTCGGACGGAATGGTGTGATCCGCCAGAAGCGAATAAATCGCGATGGCGGCTTTGCGCCGATCCGTGCCGTTCGGCATGACAACGAGTAGGTCTACGTCACTATGACGAGTCGCTTCACCGCGCGCGTACGAGCCGAAGACGAGCACGCGAATCGGGTGGAACTCCCGAACGATCTGATCCGCCATCTCGTGAACTACAGGCGGGAGCGTCGTCATCGTCGTCATTGGTCCGCCTCCGCGTTGAGAGCCTCCAACTCCGCCGAACCGTCCGAGTACAACGTCACGCCTTCGTCCAACGCCTCTCGCAGCACCGAGCCGAACATCTTGCCGCGCCGTTCGAGCTCCTCCGGCGTCGTCACGACGACGTTCTTCGGGAGCGAGCCGCCTTTCAGCAACCGACGGATCGCCAAATCGGTCTGCCGCGTGTCCGTCTCGTCGGGCATGACGACGAGCAACTCCACGTCGCTGTTGGCGGTTGCGTCGCCGCGCGCGTACGCGCCGAACAGCAGCACGCGCGTCGGGTGGAACTTGGCGACGATGCGCTGCGACATCTCGTGGATGGCGCGGGGGAAGATCGGCGGCGAGGTCGTGGTCATGGCGTTCTGTCTCCGCGTTTGCGTGACGGTTGTTGGGAATGATGGTCTCGCACTCGCGGAACGTCTAGCGAAAGTACCCATTCCCAAAGGAGCGCGTTGCGCGGTTTGACCACCCTCACCCTAGCCCTCTCCCTCGAAGGGAGAGGGAATCTCCAAACTAGAAGTTGGGGACGGGCAGCGGCGCGCCGTTCTGCGCGATGGATTCCTCCGACACCAAGCCCGGCACCGTGAAATTGAGGGCGTCCCAAATGTCGATGGGCGGCTTCATGTCATTCAGAACGGCGTCGACGAACTCGCGGATGACGAAGTAGTCGCCGCCGCCGTGACCCGCGCGTTTCGCCTCGTCCGGCGGGTTCTTCCAGATGTCGGGCATGAACTCGTCCGCGAAGTCGTACAGCGACCGCCATTCCACCTTCTCGGAGTGATCCGCCAGCCAGATTTTGGGTTGGTCGCCGAAGCCGCGAGACGCCTCATAGCAACCCTTCGTGCCTTGCAGCGAGTAGTACGCCATGTTGTGCGGGCGGTTCGACATCATGTCCAACCGAATCTTGATGAGCGCGCCGCTCGCCGTTTTGCAGTTCATCAGCACCGTATCGTCGATGAGGTGCTCGGGGTCGGTGTGGATGCCGCTGCCTACGCACGACACCGTGACGACGGGCTCTTTGAACCATTGTAAGACAGGTCCGAGGCTGTGCGTGCCGTAGGTGCAGCCGTTTTTGCCGACCTGATCGTAGTAGCGCCATGTCGGTTTGCCGTCCGCCGTGTGGTGGAGAAACTTCACGTCGTGGACGTACTCGCCCTCCGCGAAGTAAATCTCGCCGAACAGCCCGTGTTCCACCAACGACTTCACCAAGACGTTCGGGCGCATGTAGCAGTAGTTCTCGGAGAGCATGTATTTCGCCGACGAGTTCACGGCGGCGTCTCGGAGTTGGACACACTGCTCCAACGTCGTCGCGGCGGTCACTTCGGAGAGGACGTGGATGCCCCGCTCCAACGCGGCGACCGACTGCGGGACATGCAACGACATCGGCGTCGAGACGACCACCATGTCGATGCCGGATTCGAGCATCGCCTCGTATTCGGTGAAGCGGTTCGGCACGCCGTGATGGTCGGCGGTGCGGTTCAGGTTCGCCTCGTTGATGTCGCACACGGCGACCAGTTCCGTTTCCGTGACGGCTCCAATCGCCGCGATGAACGACGAACCGCGCGGCGCGCCGACGATGCCGACCTTTAATTCTGCCATCTCATCCCTCCGAGACGATACAGGTAAGACGAAATCCGTTGGTTCCATGAGGATACGGCGCGGGAGAGGAACGAGCAATGGGAGTGATTCGCGGAGCGTGTGGCTGAAAACGAGGGGTGTTCGGGAGGTTAACACGATCTCGCGTGTCAACCTCCTGAGACCAGTGTTCATCGGGATTTAGGGAAACAGAGGGTGTCAACTTAGGTAAACCCATGTCAACCGATGTCAACGGATGTAAACCGATGTCAACGCCCACCTTCAGCCTGTCGGATCGCGCCTCACTCGCCGTCGAGGTAGGGAACCTGATCGCGTTTGCGGTAGACACCGTGCGGTCCGACCAACTTGCCGGAGTCCGGTTGATCGCAGTAGTCCCCGCCTGTTGGGTCGATATTCGCCAGCGCGAGGAACACGCACGGCGCGTTCGACTCGTTCCGAAACTGATGAACGCCCGTCGGTCCCGGCGGGAACGCGATGAACTCGCCCTGCCGAACGCGCGTCTCCCCATTGCGCGTCCTCAACACGCATTCGCCTTCTACGACATAGAAGAACTCCTCGTCAATCGTGTGCGAGTGGAACGGGAACATCTTCTTGCCCGGCGGCACGCGGATCAGCCGATAACCGAGATTCCTCGCCCCGATCAGCGCGTCGAACTCTTTAACGTCGCACTCGAAGTTGCCATGACGCATTCTCGGCGTCCACTCGAGCTCGTCGGGATGAATCTTGTTGAGGTAGATATCCGTCCGCGCTTCGAGGCATTCGACCAACCGCTCGCGCGCGTTCGTGAAGATGGACGCGCCGTCGCCGACGAGCAGCACGTCGAACCAGTGGCGCAGCGCCTTCCGAAGTTCGAGCGCGGCGGCGGGCGGATTTTCCAACTTGTCGTCGGCGATGAGCGACAACCTGCCCATCGGCGCGCCGACAACGAGGTCGCCTCCGATCATCACCCCTTTGTCGCGCAGGTGGAGCATGATTTCGCCGGGACTCTTGCCGTGCCGCAGGTGGATGACGGACAGCCACGGCACGATCTCGTCCCCATCACGAACGGTACGATCCACCTTGACCGACAGCAGGGGCGCATCGTCTTCGTGGACGACGATCTGCGCGCCCGTTGTGTCGCGGAGAGCGCCCGCCTCCCGTTCGTGGTCGCGGTTCGTGATGACGATGAACGCCGCGCCGCCGAGCGCGTCGAGTTGTCGGCGGTCGCCGTCGGAGAGCGGTAGCGGGTCGATCACGACATTCCCGACTTCCGACCCGTTTTGACGCACCCATAGGTGGCTGTTGAAGTCGAGTTGGCGCGCTTCGCTGAACGTCGACCACGAATATAGGTCTTCGTGGAACAGTTGTTTCATCGCGATTCTCCCTCAGTACAAGACCGCAATAATTGTTGCGCGATTATCCGACGTCAATCAACCACCTGTCACCCTGAGGAGCGAAGCGACGTGAGGGTCTCTCCGAATTCAACGCAAGCAACGTTGCGGGCTAGAGATTCTTCGGCACGGAGCCTCAGTGCATGACCGCACAAGTTGTTGCATGAATCGTGTGGTGGTATCGTTCGATCTCCAACAGGAGGCATCGCGATGAAATACCGTGTGGTGTTGAGTGATGACGAACGAACTGATTTGGAGACGCGCACGCGCAAAGGGACGATTTCGGCTCGCCAGTTGAAACGCATCCGCGCGCTGCTGTTGCTGGATAAAGGCTTATCCGGTCGAAAGACCGCGCAACAGGCGGAGTTGTGCCTACGAACGGTGGAAACGGTTCGCCGTCGGTTTGTCGAAGGTGGAGTCGCCCACGCGATCCAGGAACGCCCGCGCCGGGGTCGTCCCCCCTGTTTGGACGGGACGCAGCAGGCATTTCTGATCGCCACGGCGTGCAGCAATCCCCCGCAAGGGAGCGTCCACTGGACGATGCAACTGTTGGCGGATCGGCTCGTGGAACGATATCCGGAGACGACGATCTCCGACGACACGGTCCGACGACTTTTAAAAAAAGCGATCTGAAGCCGTGGTTGAAGCGTCAATGGTGTATTCCGACCGTCGATCCGGAGTTTGTTTGCCGGATGGAAAACCTGCTGGAGTTGTACGCCCAACCGTTCAACGTCGATGAGCCGGTCGTCTGTTTCGATGAACGTCCGTATATGCTGTTTTCCCATGTGCGTGAGCCGTTGCCGGTGCGTCCGGGCGAGGTCGCGCGGGAGGATTACGAGTACCATCGGGAAGGGTTGTGCCAGTTTCTGGTCGCGTTCTGTCCGGGCACGGGCTGGCGACATGCGGTGATCGCCCCGCGTCGGACGCGCGTGGAGTTTTGCCACGCCATCCGGGAACTGGTGGATGTCCACTTCCCCGGTGCGCGCACGATTCATTTGGTGCTGGACAACCTGAACACCCATCGCGCATCGGCGTTCTACACGGTGTTCCCGCCGGAAGAAGCGCGTCGGTTGCTGCGGCACATCGCGTTTCACGATACGCCCGTTCACGGGAGTTGGTTGAACATGATCGAACTGGAACTGTCCGTTTTGGCGCGCGAATGTCTGAATCGGCGGATTCCCGACCTCGATATGCTCCAAACGGAGGTTGCCGCATGGGAATCCGCTCGAAACGACCTTAACACGACGATCCATTGGCAGTTCTCCGTCGATCAGGCACGGGACAAACTCAAACGGTTGTACCCGCAAGAACTTTTGCGGTGATGCACTGAGGAGCCTCCGCAGGAGGTGACGTGAGAATCTCTCCGAAACCGCAAGCGACTATGGATGGGCTTCGGCAAACGGAATCGCTGCGACAATCTCCGCACACACGTCGGGATCGTCTTCCCTCTCCAACGCCGACCGCAACGCCCGAACCGTGTCCTCCCCACCGATCCGCCCCAACGCCCACGCCGCATGTGCCCGCACCAGCGGCTCATCGTCGCCCAACGCCGCGATCAACGCCGGAACCGCCGCCCGATCTCCCGCGTTCCCCAGCGCGACGGCAACGTTCCGAAGCAACCCGCGCCGTTTCGTCCGCTTGATCGGGCTCTTGCGAAACCGCTCCCGAAAGCCCTCGTCATCCAACCCCATCAACTCGACCAACGGCGGCGCGACCGACCCCTCGCGCGGGCGGGACGCCTCATCTTCCCACAACTCCGGCTTGCGGTTCCACGGACACACCTCCTGGCAGATGTCGCACCCGAACACGCGATTGCCGATCCCTTCCCGCAACTCTTTAGGGATCGCCCCCTTCTGTTCAATGGTGAGGTAGGAGATGCACTTCGTCGCGTCGAGGACATGCGGCGAGGGAAAAGCGTCCGTCGGGCAGGCGTCGAGGCATTTCGTGCAGGAGCCACAGTGGTCGGTCGTCGGCGCATCGGGGGTAAAGGCGACGTTCGTGATGATCTCGGCGAGAAAGAAGTACGACCCATGCGCGCGGTTGAGCAGCATCGTGTTCTTGCCGATCCACCCCAGTCCCGCGAACGCGGCGGCTTCCCGCTCCAACACGGGTCCCGCGTCGACGTATACGCGCCCCTCGACGGCATCTTCCGCGTCCGTCTCGATCCACTCGTACAGCCGCTTCAACGACTTCCCGATGACATCGTGGTAGTCATCACCCCACGCATATCGAGAAAAAATGCCGCGCGTTCGGTCGTTCAGCAGGTCTTCGGGTATTTCGTCGGTGCGATAGCATTTGAGAAGACAGACGATGGACTGCGCGTCCCGCACGACCTCGCGCGGATCGAGCCGCCGTTCCGCGTTGCGTTCCAGATACGCCATCTCGCCGTGATAGCCGTTTTCCAGCCATCGGGTGAAGGCGTCCGCGTGGGGGTAGGGGGTGATCGGCGTGATGCCGACCGCGTCGAAGCCGAGTTCGAGGGCGCGGGCTTTGAGGCGGGTCGTCAGATCGGGTAGGTCGTCGGGCGCGCGGTTGACTGTCGTTGACATCGCCGCCCCCTTCCCAACCTTCCCCCGGTGGGGGAAGGGGTTCGTTCACGAAACCGCCTTTACCCGAATATCTCAAACGACGAGCCGACGAGTTCCAAGTCCTGCGCGTCGGGAGGCGTTTCAAGGTTCGGACGGAGCTCTTTTTGGAAATGCGCGAACGACGCGAGGCTGCTCGGAAGTTCTTCGGCATCTTCGGAATTGTAGTGGACGAGGTGCATGAACGTCTTCCCGTCTTCGAGGCGGTACGACGCATACTGTACGTCGTCGTTCCCCAACGACCGAAGTTCCGTCATCACCGCGTTGATATTCTCTTGGTTCCGGTCGGCGAACTCCGCCCGAACGGTGTACTGAACTCGGATCGTTGGAACCCATCCTCCGTTTGTGAACTTGCGGACAGCCGCATCGTACGTCCCCGAAAGGTTATCCGATTCGTTAAATATCGTCAATGGCGAGGTTCGATGTCGGACAACATCTCAAAAACGACAAGGTTCTTTGGGAGAGGGGTGTGGGGAGAACCGTTTCTTTCCCAAGAAAGGGTTCTCCCCACATTTCCGAACTCAAGAAACGATGACGTTTTACAACTCCGCGCCGACGGCGTACTCCAACCGCGCCCGCGCGATCACCGCGTCGAACGTCGCCTGTAGGTACGACAACTGAGTCTGCGTGCGCGTCAACTCCGCTTCGGAGAGTTCGACGCTCGTAATCAACCCGTTCTCAAACGACAGGTTAGAGATACGCAACGCCTCCTCCGCCTGAGCGACCGCGTTCTCCTGCGCCGCGACGACCGCCCGCGCTGCGTTGAACTCGACGTACGCCTGTCCCACCGAATAGGTGATCGTCCCGCGCAAATCTTGGATGCGCGCGTCCAACTGCCGGGCATTCGCCTGAGCGCGTTTCGTCGCGTTGCGCGTCGCAAAACCGTCGAAGAGCGGGAAGTTGACGCCCACGCCAACGGACCACGTCGTCTGCGCGTCCTGTTTCTCGGTGTCGTTCCACGAGTACGTTCCGGTCGCCGCCGCGTTCGGTTTGTTGCCCGCCTTCGCAATCTTGGTGAGGTACTCCGCCCCCTCGCGCCGCGCCCGCAACGCCAGCAGGTCGGAGCGCGCCTCCAACGCCCGATAGACCAGCGTCACCGGATCGGCTTCGACGTTCTCGAACGCGAGATCGCCGACAAGCGTCACGTCGTTCGTCTCGTCCGGCGTGACTCCCAACGCGAGCGCGAACCCAAGCCGCGACAACCGAATCGTGTTCTCCGCGCGGATCATCTGCGCGGTCGCATGAGCGACGCCGACCTCCGCTTGCAACACGTCCAACTTCGTCGCCGCGCCCGCCTCGAATCGCAGTTTCGCCGTCTCCAAGCGCTTCTGCGCCTGCTCGAACCCTGCCCGCGACACTTCGGCGACCTCATCGCCCAGAATCACCCCGTAAAACGCCTGCGTCACCTGCAACGCCATGTCGCGCTTCGTCGTCTCGAACGCGAGCTCTTCCGCGTCAACGACCGTCTGCGCCTGATTGTAGCCGTTCCGAATCTTGCCCCATGTGAACAGCGGCTGTTCCAACTGCGCGATGCCGCGATAGTCCCGCTTCGTGCCGAACTCGAACTCGATGGGTTCGTTTTGCGTCGCGGGGTCTTCGACGGTCGGCAGATCGACGCCTTCGCCCGCCCCAGTGGGAAAACCGCCCGCGTCACCGAAGTCGAGCACCTGCTTCGCCAGTTTGCCGTTGTAGGTGTAAGAGCCGTTCAGCGACACCTTCGGCATGAACCCGGCGCGCGCGACGCCGACGCCCGCCTTCGCCGCTTCAATCGCTTCGGCGGCGATGCCCATCTGTGTGTGGTGCGCCCACGCATATTGAATCGCGTCATCCAGCGTGTAGGTGGGGACTTCGCCCTCCTGCGCTGACGCGACCGCGCACGCCATCGCGACGCCCGTCACAACCGCTCTCCGAACAAAGGAAAATACGCGCTCCACGCCAAGTCTCCTGACCGAGTAATGTTGCGGCGTCAACGACCGTGTTACAATCGCGGGGGGCGAACCATCCGTCATCATCCTGGTCGAGCCCGTCGCGCCGAATATCTCTAACAGATATAGTATTCAGCGCGAAAACGATGGGTCAAGGCGACTTTCGCGCTTGAATCACGCAAACCTGATGAGGAAACGGCGCCACGGCGTCAAGCGGTTCCGTCTTCGCGGAAAGTCTGTAAGGGAGCCACACACAAGTCAGATGACGACCCAACCGTCCCAACAGCCGCTCGACGCATCGAAGGGCGACCGCCGCACCATCTTCGGCTGGGCGATGTACGACTGGGCGAACTCCGCCTACGCGACAACCGTCGTCGTGGCGATCCTTCCCGTCTACTTCGCCGACGCGATCATCCCCAACGGCATGAACGTCTTGGGGCGACATTACGACCCCGAAGCGGTGTGGGCGTTCATGGTGTCGGCGGCGGCGGTGTGCGTCTTCCTGACCGCTCCGGTGCTGGGCGCGCTCGCCGATTTCGCCGCGATCAAAAAGCGGTTTCTTGTCTTCTTCGCCTACATGGGCGTCACGGCGACGTGCGGGCTCTACTTCGCGCGCGGCGGCATGGCGTGGTATACGATCACCCTGTTCCTCATCTCCCAGGTCGGTTTCATCAGCGCAAACGTCTTTTACGACGCCTTTCTGCCCGCCATCGCCGACGAGAAAGATCGGGACTGGGTATCGAGTCGCGGGTTTGCGTACGGCTACATCGGCGGCGGGATTCAGTTCGCGTTGAGCCTCGCCATCGTCTCGATGCACGAGAAATTGGGGTTGGATGTCGGGACGGCGGCACGGGTTGGGATGCTGTTCGCGGCGTTGTGGTGGGGCGGGTTCGCGCTGTTCACCGTCTTTCTGGTGAAAGAGGCGCGGGTCGATGCGACGCTCCCCGAACAGTACCGTCGCTACCCCGCCGGACTCGGCTACCTCGCGCTCGGCTATCGCCGCGTCTGGGACACGACGCGGAAGTTCGGGCAGTTGAAGCAGTTGGGGCTGTTCGTCCTCGCGTTCATCGTCTATCAGGACGCGACCGAGACGGTCATCATGATGGCGACCATCTACGGCAAGCAGGAGTTGAGGCTGAGTTCGACGGCGCTGATGGTGACGCTGCTGATTATCCAGTTCGTCGCGTTTGGGGGGTCGTACCTGTTCGGGTGGATTGCGACCCGCATCAGCGCGCGCCCGGCGATCATCTTGTCGCTGGTGGGATGGGGCGGGGTGATGGTGCTCGGCTATTTCGTGACGACGACGCTCCAGTTTTTTGCGTTGGGCGTCTGCGTCGGGTTGGTGATGGGCGGCTCGCAGTCGTTGAGCCGTTCGTATTACGCCTCGCTGATCCCGACGCACGCCTCCGCCGA
>JAQBWJ010000034.1 GCA_027625215.1 Candidatus Poribacteria bacterium | reverse complement strand
GGTGGACTGGGAGGCGTGGAGCGACGCGCTGTTCGCCCATGCGCCCGCGTTGGATTACATCCTCGTCTCGCAGGGCGGCGTGAACCGGATCGGCACGTTCTTTCCAGACAAGGTGAAAACGTTCGTCGCGGTGCACAACGTCGCCGAGACGAAGACGCCTGAGCCGTGTTTGTCGTTTGCGGAACGCCCTCACGACGTGACGTTCATCGGCAACTTCTTTCCGACGGAGCGGTTTCAGGGACGCAATCGTGGGTTGAACATGCTCTATCGGTTAGCCGACCGATTCGACGTGCGGATCATGTCGAAAGTGAGCGACGCGGAGTATCAGTCCGCGTTGGCGGACACGAAGATGCAGTTCAACCACTCGGCGACGACGGTGCAGCAGATCGTCAACGCGCGAAACTTCGAGGCGGGGGCGTGTCGGGCGTTGGTGTTGGGCGAGGCGTACAACCCGGCGATCCGGCAGTTTTTGGAGGACGACGAGTTCCTGCCCTACGACGAATCGACGCTTGCCGACCGGATTCAATGGGCGCTGGATCACCCCGACGAGGCGCAACGTCGGATTGACAAAGGCTCGGCGAAACTGACCGCGCCGTTGATGCCGCGACTGCTCGCCGTGTTGGAGGAGATTCTCGCGGAACCGCCGAAACCTCGACTCGGACGAGACCTCTACGAACTGCTGATCGGGCTGTGCGCCGGATTCCCGAATTGGGGAAGCGGCATGGGCAGCGAACGCCTGCTGTTCACGATCTACATGATGGTCGATTCGGTGGTGGAAGGAAGTCGGGGAACCGAAGACGACCCGACGTTTCTGAATCTCGCGGGCGTCACGATGGCGGAAGCGTCGGACGAACTCGAGAGACTGGGTCGTCAGAACGACGAAGCCGACACGAGAACGCACGCGCAGTTTGCGCCGAAAATCTTATGGACGCGCGCCGCGGAGTTGGATACGACGTTTGCGTCGCCTGTCTACAACCTGGCGCGATATGCCTACAAGCGGGGCGATGTGGCGAACGCGACGCAACTTTTGATGGCGGCGCGGCAACGGTTGATCGATCACGGCGGCAACGCGATGGTCCGCCCGACGATGTTCTATCCCGTGAAGGCGGACAACTCGGTCGGGTTGGACCGATTGTTGACGATTGCCTCGAACACGGCGCGGTTCACCCATCGCTCGAATGAGGCGCGATGGAAACGGTTTGCCGATCTTCTTCGTTGGCGTATCGAGGAGGCGTTGGGCGATCTCGCGTTGAAGCGCGGCGACCGAGACGCGGCGTTGCGCCATTACACCGACGCCGGGAAAACCGCGCCGGACATCTGCACCGAGGCGATGCGGAAGATGGTCGCGTTGGCGGAGACGGAGGGACGGCGGGACATCGTGATCGCCGCGCTGGAGCATCTCATCAAGATCAACCCGATGGACTTGCCGCACCGCGTCAAGTTGAGCGCCGAGTACGAGAAAATCGGCAAGGTCGATGAAGCGTTGCGCGAGGAGATACGGTTGCTGTCGAAAGCGGTCGTGACGCCTCGGGCGTTTGATCGTCCGCCGTTCGACGAACTGTGACTTTGAGGGGATTACGGATGCGAATCGCCATATCGGGCGGCAACTATTGCGGGCAGTACTTGCCCATCCCCGAACCGCATGAGGGGTTGTTGGTGCCATGCGGACCGACGCTCGCCGAGATGTTCGCCGCCGTCGACCAAACGCCGGACTGGGCGGACGCGCTCGTGTTCGTGCTGGTGGAATCGCTGCCGATGCCGAGCGATTTGGAGGACTGTCCGTGCCCCGTCGTGGGGATCGTGATCGACTGGGAGGCGTGGAGCGATTCGCTGTTCGCCCACGCGCCCGCGCTCGACTACATCTTGTCGACGCAGGCGGGCGTCGAGGTGTTGGGTGAGTTTTTTCCCGGCAAACTCAAAGCGTTCGTCGGCGACCACAACTTTTCGGGGATGCAGCGACCCAACCCGTGTCCGCCGTTTGCGGAGCGTCCGCACGACGTGACGTTCATCGGCAACTTCTTCCCGACGGAGCGGTTTCAAGGGCGCAATCGGGGGCTGAACATGCTGTATCGACTTGCCGACCGCTTCGACGTGAGGATCATGGCGAAGTTGAGCCATGAGGACTATCTCGCCGCCGTGACGGACTCGAAGATGCTGTTCAACCATGCGGCGACGCGGATACAGCACGGCGTCAACGCGCGGAACTTCGAGACGGCGGTGTGCGGCGCGTTGCTGATGGGCGAGACGTACAACCCGGCGATCCGGCAGTTTTTGGAAGACGACGAACTGCTGCTGTACGACGAGAACACGCTTGCCGATTCGATTCAGTGGGCGTTGGATCACCCCGATGAGGCGCAGCGACGGATCGACAAAGCGCATCCGAAACTGACGGGACCCCTGATGCCGCGACTGCTCGCCGTGTTGGAGGAGATCGTCGCGGCGGGAAGACGCGCGGCACGCGAGATGTGTACGACGTGTTGATCGGGCTGACGACCGGATTCGGGAACTGGGGGAAGTCGAAGGAGCGGTTCCTGTTCTCGTTGCAGATGATCGTCGATACGGTCTCGAAAGGGTTGGAAACGATGTCGGACGACCCGACGTTTCTGAACCTAGCGGGCGTCGCGATGGCGCAGTCGATTGACGATTTGGATTACGACGGGTACCACGATCAAGGGGATATGGTGCGGACACACCCGCAGTTGGGTCCGGAGGCGTTGTTTCGGAAGGCGGGGCGGCTCGACCCGACGTTTGTCGCGCCGCTGTATCATCTTGGGCGGTGGACGCACCGCAAGGGGGAGTTGCGTCAGGCGACGGAGTTGATCGCGGCGGCGCGGCGACGCCTGCTCGATCACGGGGCGGAGTCGATGGCGCGCCCGACGATGTACTACCCCGTTTGGACGGAGAACGCCGCGAGCAGCGACCGCTTGTTGGCGATTTTCCACAACACGACGCGGTTCGAGTACCGAGAGGATGCGGCGCGACGGGAGCGTCAGGCGAACCTGCTGCGGTGGCGGATCGAGGAAACGCTGGGCGACTTGGCGGTGAAGGCGTCGCAGGACGGCGTCGCGCTGCGGCACTACATCGACGCGGGGAAAGCCGCGCCGGATATCTGCACGGAGGCGATGCGGAAGATCGTGAAGATTGTCGAGAAGCGGGATCGACCCGACATACTGGTCCCGGCGTTGGAGCACATCGCGCGGATCAACCCGATGGACTTGCCGTACCGCGAGATGTTGGACGCCGAATATCAAAAACAGGGGCGGACGGACGCCGCGCTGCGCGAGGAGATCCGCCTGTTGAAGAAGGCGGTGCCGACGCCCAAAGCGTTTGAGCGTCCGCCGATTGACGAACTGTGAGCCACGCATGACCTCCTTCACGCACGCCGCCGTCGGACTCGGCATCGCCGCGTTCTTCCCCGACAAGAACCCGCTTTGGGCGGTGGGGTTCTCGCTGCTGCCCGACCTCGACCACCTGCTGTTCATCCGAACGATGCGGTTGAAAGTGGGCGGGATGAAGCACGCGCGGACGTTTCTCCACGAACTGCTCGGCACGGTCGTCTACATGCTGATCGGGTTGGGGATCGCGCTGTTCGACTGGGAGTTGGGGGTGATGTTCGTCACCTGCCTGGGGTTCCACCTGTTTTGCGACTTCATCAACGGGTACAGCACGCCGTACAAGCGCATCCGCGACCTGCCGAGCATCGACATGGGCACGTACCTGCCGACGCGGGTCTTTCAAGAAGTGATGATCGGAGGGTTGGCGATATGGCTATTCATGAGCCGTTAACGGAGGTCCGTAAAACGTGGGCGGACAGGGTGTTCGGGGGGTGGACGTTCCCCGTGTCGGCGGCGGAAGTGTCGCGGGTGAGCGCGTGGATGTGCCTGTTCGGGGCGGTGGCGCGGTTTCAGGGGAGCATCGGGTGGGCGTTCGGGTGGTTGGCGGCGGCGTTGGTGTTGGACGTGTTCGACGGGGTTGTCGCACGGCAGCGGGGAGAGAACAGCCCCGAAATCGATTGGGCGGCGGATCGGTTCGGGGAGTTGGTGTTTGTCGGGGCGGTGTTGGCGCGGGACCCGCTTTGGGTCGGGTTGACGTTTGCGGGGGGGTATGTCGCCAACGTGTTTTTGCCGATTCGGCGGATTCCCGTGTTGCCGTTGCGTCACGCGCTGGGGGTTTATTTTATCGCGCGGTTGGCGATGCCATAGCGACCATCGCGGCGCGGGTTGGCGTGAACCCCACATCCCACGTGCGTTGCGCCCTCGCTACGCGAGCCCCCTCAGGGGGAAGGGGTTGTGGCGCTCTCCCACTCGGCGATCCAACCTCGCACTTTCTCGACGCCCGCCACATATTCGGTGGTTTCGAGGACGGCGTAGGATTGACGCGCGAACGCCAACGCGCCGG
Organism: Candidatus Poribacteria bacterium; assembly: GCA_027625215.1. GTDB lineage: Bacteria > Poribacteria > WGA-4E > JAQBWJ01. Next base: position 5,163 of record JAQBWJ010000034.1, on the reverse strand, counting down.
GGAGGTCGTCCTGCGATTCGCGGAGGAGGGCAAGGTTGGCGAGCGTTCGCCCCTCGCCGACGCGGTCGCCGAACTCCCGACTGATGGCGAGGGATTGTTCATGGCAGTCCTCCGCCTCCGACCACTTCTCCTGATTCTTGTAGACGACGCCGAGGTTCATCAGGGTTATCCCCTCGCCGACGCGGTCGCCGAACTCCCGACAGATGGCGAGGTCTTGTTCATAGCAGTCCTCCGCCTCCGACCACTTCCCCTGCAACTGGCAGACGCCGCCGAGGTTGTTGAGGGTTTTCCCCTCGCCGACGCGGTCGCCGAACTCGCGTCTGATGGTGAGGGATTGTTGATAGCAGCCCTCCGCCTCCGACCACTTCCCCTGCAACTGGTAGACGTTGCCGAGGTTGTTGAGGGTTTGCCCCTCGCCGACGCGGTCGCCGAACTCCTGACGGATGACGAGCGATTGTTGATAACAGTCCTCCGCCTCCGACCACTTCCCCTGCAACTGGTAGACGACGCCGAGGTTGTTGAGGGTTTGCCCTTCGCCGACGCGGTCGCCGAACTCCCGTTTGATGGCGAGGGATTGTTGATAGCAGTCCTCCGCCTCCGACCACTTCCCTTGAATCCGATAAGCCTCACCGAGGTTGTTGAGCGCGACGCCTTCGCGCGGACGGTCGCCTTGTTCGCGGGCGGCGCGGAGGGCGCGTTCGTTCATCGTTTGGCACGCTGCCCACGCGCCGCGCAGGATGCAGAATGTGCTCATTTTCTCAGATAACGTTTGTACGCCGTCCCACTCGCGCAACCGCTCCGCCGTCTCCGCCGCGTCTTGGATGTTGGCGAATTCGGCGTCCAACACGGCGATTTTCGTCTTGTCGTTCGGAGTTGCCACGCCGCCGTACTCCGTTGCAATGCGCTCGAAGCAGGCGACGTATCGACGTTCCGCGTCGTCATCGGTCGCGCGTTTTGAAGCGGCGTAGTCACGGGCGAAGCGGTGCATCCAGTAGCGGTTGTCGCCATCTGCCTCCCGACGACGGATCAACGAGAAGTCGTACAGTTCGTAAAGGAGCTCCCGCGCGTTCGACTCCGGCAGATCACAGATCGCGGCAGCCGATTCGGGAGTGAACGTGTCCGCGAAGACGCTCAACGCCGCGAAGCCTTTTTGGGTCGCTTCGTCCAGTTTGTCGAACGTCAGATCGAAACACGTCCACAGGGAACGAAACCGCGCCCGCGCCTTCGCTATTGTCACTCCGAGCGGCAGTTTCGCGGTGGAGCCGAGCGGCTTTTTCTCCAGTTCATCGGCGATCCATTTGACCGACTCGCGACCCATCCATGCGGCGGCAAGTTCAATCGCCAACGGAATCTTGAGGGTGAGTTTCAAGACTCGTTCGAGATGGACACGTTCCGTTGCATCCGGCATCCAATCCGTTCGTCCCCGTTGGAGCCGCGCGCGTTTGAGGAAGAGGTCGCGCGCCTCTTCGTCGGTCATCCCATCGTCCAGTTCGATTTCGTCCTCCACACCCACCAATCCGACGGCGCGACGACCCGTCGCGAGCAACCGCACGTCGCGCGTCCCCTGAAGCAGATCGCCGAGAAACTCGCCAACCGTTGCGGCTTTGTCGGCGACGGACTCGTAGTTATCGAGGAGGAAAAGGGTTTCGCGCTCTTTCAACAAGTCGATCAGCGCGTCCGGCGTCACCCCGCTTTCGCCCATCGCCGTCGCGCACGCTTCCGCGACGCCTTGCGCGGTCGGTTGCGCGCCATCGAGGGAGACGAAGTAGGAGCCGTCCTTGAACCGTGCCGCGATGCGGGTCGCGCAGTAGACGGCGAGGCGCGTCTTGCCCATGCCGCCGTCGGCGTGGAGGGTCACGAGGCGGTGGTGTTCGAGGGCGCGGAAGACCTCGTTCTGCTTGTCGGGGCGTTCGATGTAGGCGTTCTGCTCGCCGAAGTACCAGTCGGGGAACCAGCGGCTGCCGGGCTCGCCGCGCGATTCGCCGTCCCAAAGAAGTTCGTGGACGGTTTCGGGCGCGTCGAAACTCTTGATGCGGCGGTCGCGCCAGTGTTCCCACTCGTGGGCGGGTTGGTCGGCGGCGCGGTAGGCAGCGTCCGAGACGAGCACCTGTCCGCCGACGCCGAGCGATTCGACGCGGGCGGCGAAGTTGACGTCGCCACCGTGATAGTCGCCTTGTGCGTCGGGCTGCAACTGCTTTTCCGCCGTGTGAACGCCGATGCGGACGCGGCATGTCCACGTCTTGTCGTCGCGGTCGGTCGCGGCGATGGGCGGGTCGGATAGGCGGCGTTGGATGTCGCAGACGCAGGCGAGGGCGTCGTCCACGTTGTGGAAGGCGATCATGAAACTGTCGCCGATGGTCTTGACCTCGTGTCCGTTGTGGGAGGCGATGGAGTCGCGGACGCGGGCGTTGTGGGGCTCGCGGATCTGCTCGCCGTACGCCCGGTTGCCGAGGGAGGAGGTCATGCGCGAGGAGTTCTCGATGTCGGTGAACACGAGGGTGACGTGTCCATGCGGGGCGGTCATGTTGGCGGACCTCCTCAACGGATCGAGTGGGGTGAGATTAGGATACGGCATCTGAGGCTGGCGGGGAACCCCTCATGTTGGGTTGCTCGCCCCCTTCCCAGCCTTCCCCCAGTGGGGGAAGGGGTTCGTTTGTGGTGTTGCCGATGGGTGGGGCGGTGTGTTAGTATGGGGGCGTTCTCACCACAAGGATTTTGTTCAGCGGAATACGACCCGTCTCATCTGAACGGCGGGGAAGAGGCATCGTGAAGCGATTTTATTGGATTCTGATTCTCGTCGTGTTGGTTGGCGGGGGGGTCGCGGCGGCGCGGTTCGTGCAGCGCGGCGAAACGGAAACACGTCAACACGCGATTGATGAGATCGAAGAGATCGAGTTCGCGCTCGACCGATACGCCCGAAGCAACGGCGATTATCCCTCCACCGAACAAGGCTTGTCCGCCTTGTGGGAGCGCCCGACCGGATTCCCCGCGCCCACCAACTGGACGGGCCCGTACCTGACAAGACCGATCTTGACCGACCCGTGGGGAAATCCGTACGTCTATCAAAGACCCGGGCGGAACGACCGTTACACGTACGACCTGTTCTCCTACGGCGCGGACGGCGTCGAGGGGGGTCGCGGCGAGAACGAAGATATCGTCAGTTGGTTGCGCCCCGAAGAGCTTTAACCACCATTCAACCATCGGCGTGACGGGATGGGATTCCTCAACCCTTTTCTGTTGATCGGCGTGCTGTCGGCGGCGGTGCCGCTGTTGATCCACCTCTGGAGCCGCCGACAAGCCCGTACCGTTGATTTTCCCACGCTCCGATTTCTACTCGAAGCCCACCGCAAGACCGTCCGTCGATTCCAACTGGAACAGTGGTTGATCCTCGCGCTGCGGATGCTGGCATTGGCGTGCATCGCGCTGGCGTTGTCGCGTCCGTTGCTGCGGAGCGCGGCGTTTGCGGAGGCGCGGGGGCGGTCGAGCGTCGTGATCGCGCTCGATCAGTCGGCGAGCATGGGGTATCAGGGGGTTGAGGGCGTCCCGTTTGAGCGGGCTAAACAGCGGGCGGTGGCGATCCTGCGGTCGTTGCAGACGGGGGACGACGCCTCGCTCGTGTTGATGTCCGACCGCGCGCGAGCGCTGTTCGAGCCGAGTACGACGCAGATCACCGACGTGATTCAGGCGGTGGAGTCCGCCTCGCTGACCTCTGCCGATACGCGCGTTGAAGCGGCGTTGTCGGCGGGGATCGACCTGCTGAGTCGGTCGGATGCGCCGAACAAGGAGCTCTACCTGATCGGCGACTTCACCCAAAACGGGTGGTCGGCGGAGGCGATAGAGACGCACGACGTACGCATCTTCTACGTGCCCGTCACGGCGACGCTCACGGCGAATGTGGGCGTGACGCGGGTCGAGGTCGTGAATTCGCTTGTCGCGGCGGGGATTCCAACGACGTTTGCCGTGTCGGTCCGCAACTTCGGCGACGCGACGGCGCAGGGACGGACGGTGGAGTTCCTCGTTGATGGGGAGGCGAGGCGGTCGGTGTCGCTCGACATCGCTCCCGGCGGGCAGGTGGAGGAACGGTTTCAACACACGTTTGAGGCGGCGGGACTTTACGACGTGCGCGCGCGGCTGGACGGCGACCGCTACACCGACGACGACGAACGGATCGCCGTCGTGCCCGTGTTGGGACAGATCGACGCGATGACGGTCGGGGACAACCCGCTGTTTGTGACGCTCGCGCTCGATCCGGTAGGGATTGCGCTGCCGGACGCGCCGTACACCGTGCGACCCACCTCCGTCGACTACGCGGCGTTTGAAGGGCGGTCGTTGGACTCGATTGACCTGCTCGTGTTGCAGGACCCGCGCCTGAACGACGGGCGGCTCGCGGGGCGAGTGCGTAACTACTTATTGAACGGCGGCGCGGTCGTGTTGTTCTTGGGCGAGGGGGTTGCGCCGTCGTCTCTGACGCCGCTCGATTGGATGCCCGTCGCGTCGTCGGGGGTCGCGCGGCACGGGTCGCCGCTGAAACTGCGTCCGGCGCACGTTCAGGCGACGGGGAACGCTCCGGCGGCGGAGGAACTCTCGCGGCGCGTGTTCGGCTTCTTCGAGGGAGACCCCTGGGCGCGCCCCACCTCTCCCAATTTTTATCGGACGCACCGCCTCACCGTGAACGGCGACGACGCGCTGCCCGTCGCCACGTTTTCGGATGGGACGCCCGCCGTTGTCGTGTCGGAGTTCGGGACGGGGCGAATCGCCGTCGTCAACTCGCCCGCCGTCGGGTCGGAGTGGTCGAACTTCCCGCTGAACCCCGCGTTTTTGCCGTTCCTCCAACAACTCGTGTTCGCGCTGAAGACGCCGGGAGAGCCGCCTCAGCGGATGCTTGCCGTCGGGCAGCCGTACGCGCGGTCGATGGGCGCGACCGATCCGTTGACCGTCAGCGTCGAAATGCCGGACGGGAAATCGCAGTTGGTCGGACGAGGGGCGGAAGGGACGCAACTCGCGTTCGGCGACACGGAACAACTTGGGTTGTATCGGCTGTCCGCCGCGTCGGGGAACTTTCACGACGCTTTCGCCGTGAACGCGCCGCCCGCCGAATCCGACTTCACCCCCGTTGACCGAGACGCCGCCGTCGCGCGGGTCGGCGGCAACGCGACATGGCTC
>JAQBWJ010000033.1 GCA_027625215.1 Candidatus Poribacteria bacterium | reverse complement strand
GACCGTGATTCCCGTGATGACAGCAAACCGCTTCATACGTTTCCCCTTTTGTGGGCGACACCTTAGCTAGGCGTCGCTGGTGGTTATCGACCTCGCCGCGCGGGACGACGTTGCTCAGGCGCGTCCTCGCGTGGTTGCGGCGCGTCGCCGCGCTGAGGCGGCTCGTGGGTCGCGCGGTCTTGGATGCGTTCAATCGCTTCCGGTGTCGCGCCTTCCAAGACAATCACGATGCCGTTGTCGATCTTGGTAATCGTGATCGTGATGTCGTCCGGCGCGTCTTCCGGCGTCCCGTTTTCGGCGTGACGGTCGGCGTGTTCGTGGAGTTTCGCCACGATTTCCGCGTCCTCCGACGTGAGCGTTTCTTGCGCCCCCGTCGCGGTGAGAACCACGTCGCGCGTCACGTCTTGCGGGTTGAATCGCGGCGGATGTTGCCCGCGACCGCGATCTTCCCGCTCGCCTTCCCGTTGAGCGTGTTCCTGAATCTGTTCGACCGCTTCCGCCGTCGCTCCCGTGATCGTCGTCAAGACGCCGTTGTCGGTCTTGGTCTTGGTGATCGTGACATCCGCCGGAGCGTCTTCAGGCGGTTCCTGTTCCGCGAAACGGTCGACTTCGTCATGAAGCCATTGAACGGCTTCGGCGTTATCCGATTCAACGAGGATTTCGACGCCCGTATCCGTCAGTGTGACGGTGCGCGTTACCTCGTCGCGGGAGAACGGGGGACGTTCGCCGTCTTCGCCGAGTCGCCCCGGCGCGGCGAGCGCGAACTCCGATTGCGACGAGACAGATGAACCGTCCGTCGGCAGCGTCGTTTCGTCGCTGCATCCACCGAGTACCGCGCTCGCCGTGATGAGCGCCCCCAGTCCGATTCCCGCAATGCTTCGAGCCCGTTTCATAACCTTCTCCCGTGATGAGATGGTGGTTGCCGAGAAGTTACTCTCGTGTTGCCGCCGCCCGTCGCGGCGGACAGTGGGTGTAGAGCATCCGCCGTGCCAACGTGAAACCAGCGCAAAACCGCTGTTTTCGGGCGTATTGGGAGGTGTATGTCTCGACGAAAACGTCGAAACGCCGACAAAACCGTCGAAAAGAGGCAGAGTGGATGACTTTGGGGGAAAATCAGGCGGTGCGAGAGGTGGCGATATCGTACTTTTGGAGTTTGTAGCGCAGGTTGCGCTCCGTGATCCCCAAACGTTGAGCGGCTCGCGTCTGCACGCCGTCCGTTTCGTGGAGCGCTTTCTGGATCAGTTCGCGTTCCAACTGCTCGACGGCATCGGGCAACGCTTGGTCGGACACGGAGACGTGCGTAACCGATTGCGTCGCGGAGGCGATGTTGCGCGCCATCAGCGGCGGAAAATCGTGCGGGCGAATGACGCCGCCTTGACAAAGAATCACGGCGCGTTCAATCGCATTCTCAAGTTCTCGGACATTGCCGGGATAGCCGTAGCCCATGAGCGTGGCGCGCGCGTCGTCGCTCAGTAGCGGTGGGTCGTCTTGAGCGTACTTCGTCAGGAAGGCGTCGATCAGCGGGGAAATGTCGGCGCGGCGTGCTCTCAGCGGTGGGACTTCGACGGAGACGACGTTCAGTCGATAATAGAGGTCTTCGCGGAACTTACCCTCGCTCACATGCTCCAGCAGGTCTTTGTTGGTCGCCGCGATGATCCGCACATCGACGGGGCGCGGTTTCCCCGACGCGCCGAGCCGCTCGATGACGCGCTCCTGCAAGACGTGGAGCAGTTTCACCTGTGTCGGCAACGGCACTTCGCCGATCTCATCCAGAAAGACGGTGCCGCCCTCCGCCGCCTCGAATCGCCCGATGCGGAGTTTGTCCGCGCCGGTGAACGCGCCCTTCTCGTGTCCGAACAGTTCGCTTTCGATGAGCGCATCCGGCAACGCCGCGCAGGTGACGACGCTGAACACCTCGTCGCTGCGTTTGGATCGGCGGTGCAACCACTTCGCCAGTTGACTTTTCCCGGTGCCGGACTCGCCCAACAGCAGGATCGTCGCGTCGGACGCCGCCGCTCGTTCCAGCATCGCCAAGATGCCCTTCATCGACGGACTGTGCGCGATGAACCCATCCGACGGCGCGGCAACTCCCTCGCCCCCGCCGCCGAGTTCGCTCTCGATCTTCCACACCTTGACGCGCAGGTCGTCCAAGTCGAGCGGCTTGGGGAGGTAGTCCCACGCGCCCGCCTTCACCGCATCGACCGCTTGGTTGTACGTGGCGAACGCCGTCACGATCAACACGGCGAGTTCGGGGTGAGCGGCTCGCAGACGCCGCAACACCTCGAACCCGTCGATACCCGGCATCCGCACGTCGCTGATGACAAGGTGGATCGGCTCATCGCCTGCTGCGATGGCAAGTCCTTCCTCGCCCGACGCTGCCTCCAGCACGGTATACCCCAGTTTGCTGAGGAAGCCGCGCAGTGTGCGTCGTTGTGAGTCCTCGTCGTCAATGACCAGAATCGTCATCAGTGTTGATTCACCCGTCTTTGCGGTTTGGTCCGATTTCGCCTTTTTCGAGCATCGTCAGCAGCGCGGAGTCGGACGTTTCCAGCGGCAGGTCGATACGTTTGCGGGCGCGGCTTGATTCGTACGTGGCGAAGATGAGCTCGGTCGCCTGCAACGCCTTGCGAACGGACAGTCGCGGCTCCTCGCCGGACTTTAAGCAGGCGATCAGGTCGAGCACCGACAACGACGTGTCGTTCCCCTTCGGCTCCACGTCGGAGAGGTCGGGGTGCTCCCAACCGCTACCGGAGCCGCGCAACATGCGGATCGCGGGGTCGCGGTGCGCCGTCACTTCGATCACCCCTTCCGTCCCGATGATGCGGTTGTCGCAGCCGCCTCCGCCGATCCCCGTGACGAGAATCGCCTTGCGTCCGTTCTCAAACCACACATGCGACGTGCCCTGCGACTCCACCGGAAGCCCGAACACGGAGCGTTCTTCCTGAACATGAATCTGCCCCAAAACGGATTTGGCGGGTTCGTCGTTGTTGTACCAGAAGAACATGTCGAACCAGTGCGTGCCCCAGTCGATCATGTTGGAGCACCAGCCTTCGTAATACAGCACGTCGCCGATAGCCCCGTCGTTCACCAACTGTTTCGCCTTGATGAAACGCGGACCGAACCGCCGCTGATGGCAGAAGGAGGTCAGGACGTTGTTCTTCGTAACGACTTCATAGATGCGTTTCGAGTCGCCCCAGGTGTTCGCCATCGGCTTTTCGGCGTGGATCGCTTTCGCGCCCGCCGCCACCGCCGCTTCGACCATCTCCAAGTGCATCCCCGTCCATACGCAGACGCTTACGATGTCGGGTCGTTCTTTTTCAAGCATCTCGCGCGGGTCGGCATAAATCTTTTTGACGCCGTATTTCTCCGCCATTTTTTGCGCGTTCTCCGCAAACGGATCGGCGACGGCGACAATCTCCACATCTTTCGACTCCGCGTAGCCCATCGCGTGGGCGTTGCCGCGTCCTCCACACCCAATAATCGCCGCTTTGAAATCCGGCATCACTCGTTCTCCCTTGTGAATCGTTGAAAAACCGTCCATTCCGAGGCGCCACAAACGAGGCTACACAGAAACCGCGATCATCGCAACGGGCGGGATGCGGACATACAAAAGCCGCAAGCGGCAATCGCTCGCGGCTTAAAGAGATTCCGTGACGCGCCGGGGTTACTTGTTCTTGTCGGCTTCCAACAGATCAAGCAGTCGCGCGAGGTCGCCTTGCACCTGTTGTTGCTGCTCTTTGCGATAAAACTCGTAAAGGCGGAACTCCAGGTTTTGCGTGAAGCCTTTTCGCACCTCGTCCGCGCCCAGCACCTGCACCAGCCGCTGACGGCGCGTCCATTCAGGTTCTTTTTCGAGCGCGTCCAACGCCGGAGCGAGAACGGGGATGCCGTACTGCGACAACGCGGCGACCGCCTCATTTGCGACACCGTTGTCCGCGTCGTTGCGAAGCGTGTTGAGAAGCGCCGTGATCGCTTCCGCGCCGCCTTGATGCACTTTCAAGGCGCGGACGATATTCATCCGAACGAAGGCGTTCTCATCGCCGAGATGGTTGATCAAAACATTCGACGCGGGTTTGTCGTTCAAATAGGACATCGCGTACGACGCGGAGCGACGGGAGAGCGTATCGGTCGAGTTCAGTTGCGCGAGCAGGAAATCGCGTTCGCCCTTTTCGCCGTGTTTGTAGAGTTCGGCGGCGGCAGCGGTGCGTACGCCCTCGCTCACCATCTGGTCGTTGCGGATGGTCGTCAGAAACGAGTTGCTTCCTTCAGCGTCGATGTCGCCGATCAATCGCACGTACTGTATTTTCTGCTCGGTGTCGAGGACGCGACCGGAGACGGCGGCTTGCAGCGCAGGGATCACCGGGTCGCCGACCCGTTGAAAGATGCCGAGAATGACATCGCGGTCGGTCTTCATTTCGCCGTAGCCGTTGATAAGCGCGTCGGCGGCGTCGACGCCCAACGTCACGAGAAGTTCGATGGCGGACTGCGACGTTTGGTCGTGGTTCTCGAGGATGCCGACCAGATATTGAATCGCAACCGGGTCTTTTCGGATTTCGCTCAGACGTTCGTCGCGTTTCTGTTCGTACTTGACCCGTTCCGTCTCGATGCTGCGAACGCGCCGCATCGACTGGTCGTGGGCGACGGCGAGGTACGCCAACGCCTTCGACTTGGTTTCCAGTTCTTTTTCGATTGACTCTTCAAAGTAGGCTGCCGCTTGGAACGGCTCCCCCGCGGCGAGGAAGCGTTGAGCCTCCTCCAGTCGGTTGAACTTCACCCGGTCTACTTCGCAGCCGGTTGAGAAGCTCAGCATGACTCCCAACGTTAAAAGCGCCGTAACGCCCAACGCCGGACGCCAACGCTCAGACGCGCGTTTCGTCGCGCGGAAGTGAAGTCGCATCGGTCGTATCCCCCGTCAAAGGATCTTGCAATTGGAATCGCATCGCATTCGTCGGTCATTTGTGTGTAAAGGGCAAAACACCAAACAATCGCTATTCTGTCATCCAACCCCTTCGATCAAGACGGGTTCGCCGAAGCCATCGCGGGAGCGTCGATCTGAATGAGGGCGTTCTCATAGTCGGCGCGGAGTTGCCCGCAGGCGGCGGCGATGTCGTCGCCTTTTGTGTTGCGTACCGTCGTCACGAGATGCGCGCGCGTCAGTTCATCCTGAAACGCTCGAACCGTCCGGTCGTCAGGACGACGAAACTGACCGCCCGGAATCTCGTTAAACGGGATCAAGTTCACTTTCGACGGGACGGCGCGAAGCAGTTCGCTCAAACGTCGCGCGTCGTTCCGCGAGTCGTTCACGTCACGGAGGAGGACATATTCCACTGTCAGGCGTCGTCGTGTCAAGTGCGCCCATTCGCGGCATACGTCCAAGACGCCCGCTATCTTATATCGTTGGTTCGATGGAATCAACCTGTCTCGCACGTCGTCCGTCGTCGCGTTCAGCGACAGGGCGAGCCCGACCTTGAGTTTTTCTCGGTTGAAACGGGCGATGGCGGGGACGAGTCCCGACGTGGAAATCGTGATTCGCCGCGCGGCGAGCGCGATGCCGTCCGCCGCCGAGAGGATTTCCAACGCGGCGAGCGTGTTCTTATAGTTCGCCAGCGGCTCGCCCATCCCCATGAACACGATATTTGTGATCGCCCGCGCGCCGATCTCATCTTCTACTTGAAGTACCTGGCTGACGATCTCGCCCGTCGTCATGTTGCGCTTCATGCCGAGTTGCGCCGTCGCGCAGAATTGGCAGTCCTGCGCGCAACCGACCTGACTCGACACGCAAAGGGTGATACGCCCCTGATCGCGCATCAGGACGCTTTCGACCCGCTCGCCGTCGTCCAGTTCAAAAAGGTATTTGACCGTGTCGTCTACCTGAGACGCCGACCGTTGAGCGAGTTTCCCCCCGCGCCCCTCGGCGCGCGCCGCCACCTCGAGCCGCAACGCCTTTGATAGGTTCGTCATCTCATCGAATCGGCGGACGCGGCGATGGTAGATCCATTGGTACAGTTGGTCGGCGCGGTATCGGGGAAGTCCTTGCCCCTCGATCCACTCGATCATCTGCGCCTTCGTCAACCCTAGCAGATTGACGCGGTGTGATTCGCTGTCCGTTGTACCCATTTGTCCGACCAACGTTGTCATCTCGCCGATGGAGGCGTCGGTTGCATCATGATCACGACTTCCGTAAACGAGATATGGGTCAACACGCCGACCCACCAAGGTATCCGTTCCAGAATGAACGCGCGTGGCTCGCCGCCGTATTCAAGCCACTTCAGCATGACGGGTTGAAACCATGAAAGGATCGCGTAGAAGTTGATGCCCCACAACATCACGCCCAGCCAAGCGGCGTTCGCCGCGCGCACCAAAGGGGAATGATGGGGAAATGTCCGGTGATAGACAAGGTAAAGCGGCATCCCGATGATCGCGCCCGTGCCGCAGTGCATCATCAGCGCGAGAAAGAGCACGATGCCGTTGTTGGGCGACCCGGGAAGGGAAAAGGCTTCTTCGCCGTAGAAGAACGTCGAGTAGACCCGCAGCAGTTTGAAGGGTTCTTCGCCGATCCCAAGCGCCCCGAAGACGTTGAGCGCGAGGGACACAATCGAACCATATATCCCGATGATCGTTCCGAGCAGGATGTAGTGAGACAGTCCGCGCGTGAACGGGACGCGCCCAATTGAGTTCTGGTGTTCCGTCGACATCGGCGACCTCCCTCTCTGAATAAACGTGGCGCACGTACGGAGTCCGCGCCTCGTTTGTTTGATAGGGCGTGTCGTCTTCACTTACCGTGACGTCAGCCGGATCGTCTCATTGTAGCCTATTTTGCAAGGCTTCGTTGACAAGTCCCGGATTCGCTTTTCCTTGAGACAGTTTCATCACCTGACCGACCAAGAACCCCATCAACTTTGTCTTGCCGCTCTTGTAGTCCGCCACGATCTGGGGGTTTGCGGCGATCACTTCTTCGATCCATGTGTCGATCTGTCCCGCGTCGGAGACTTGAACCAGCCCTTTCGCTTCGACAATCCGCTTCGGCGCATTGCCCGTTGCGACCATCTCCGCGAGCACATCTTTGGCGATACGTCCGCTGATCGTCTTGTCGTTGATGAGCCCGATCATCTCGGCGAGATGCGCCGCCGACACGGGCGAGTCCTCAATCGACTTGCCCGCCTCGCGCAAAAAGCCGGACAGATCGCCCATCACCCAGTTGGCGGAGGCTTTCGCGTCGTTCGTCGTTTGCGCGACTTCCACGAAGTAGTCCGCCACCGCGCGCGTCGCGGTCAACACAACGGCATCCTGTTCGGGCAGGCCAAAGTCGGACGTGAACCGATCTCGGCGGGAACGCGGCAGTTCGGGCAGTTCGCCGCGCACTTCCTCCACCCACGTCGGGTCGATTTCCATCGGCACGAGGTCGGGTTCGGGGAAGTAGCGGTAGTCGCTCGCTTCCTCCTTGCCGCGCATCGCCCGCGTGACGCCTTTGTCCACGTCGAACAGCCGCGTCTCCTGAACGACCTTGCCGCCCGAATCAAGGAGCTCCGTCTGCCGCTTGATCTCGTAGTTCAGCGCCAATTCGACATTGCGAAACGAGTTCATGTTTTTGAGTTCCGCGCGCGTCCCATACTCGGCTTGCCCGACGGGGCGAAGCGAGATGTTCGTGTCGCAACGGTAACTGCCTTCTTCCATGTTGCAGTCGCTGACACCGAGATACTCAAGGACTTCCTTCACGGCGCGCCAGTACGCAATCGCTTCGGCGGGAGAGCGCATGTCCGGCTCGCTGACGATCTCGATGAGCGGCACGCAGGAACGGTTGTAATCGACGTAACTGATATCGCCGCGACCTTCGGCGTGCAACAGTTTCCCCGCGTCTTCCTCAAGGTGGATGCGCGTGATACCGCACCGTTTCGTCTCGCCGTTCACGTCGTAGTCGATGTGCCCGTTCTTGCAGATCGGCAGGTCGTACTGCGAAATCTGATACCCCTTCGGCAAGTCGGGGTAGAAGTAGTGCTTGCGGTCGAACTTGCTGTATTCGGCAATCTCGCAATTGAGCGCGACGCCCGCGCGGACGGTGTACTCCAACGCCTTCTTGTTCAGCACGGGCAGCACGCCGGGCATCCCCAACGTGATCGGCTCAATGCGCGTGTTCGGCTCGCCGCCGAAGACGTTTTGCGCCCACGTGAACAGTTTGGTGTTTGTCGCCAGTTCCGCGTGAATCTCCAGTCCGATCACGACTTCGTATGTCATCGTTCCCTCAAACTTCTTGGTTGGATTCGCCTCGTAGCCTCAACAACCGTCCGATCAACCTGCTTTTCACCGTGAACCACGCGCCGAGAATCGCCATGAACGGCGTCAACTTGCCGATCCAGTTCAGTCGTCCTTGTACGATCTCCCATGTGGACATCCCGCTCACGATCACCTGTGCTTGCATCCGCGCGACGTTCAACTCCAGTTCCGGGTTGCGGACGACCAGTTGAGCGGCGATCTGGTTCGCAATCGCTTCATCCGCGTTCCAACGCGCGTCGAACAAAAATCCCAAGACGACTCCCGCAACGGCGAGCGTCGCCGCGATCAGCACGGCGTCCCACCGCACCGACCGACTGACCAACATCACGGCGAGTCCGCAAAGCACTCCCGTCAACAGCGCGATGGACAGCCGCATGTCGCGCATGTCGGACGTGCGCGCGAACAACATCGCGCCGATCACCGCCGGAGTGATCGCCGCCATCGCCGCCAAACCGAGTCGTGGGAGTCTGTCCACCGTCAGCCTTTCAGCGCCGGGCGTTTCGTGTGATGGTCCGTCGCCTGCTCGTAGGCGTACGCGGCGCGGAGAATCGTCCCCTCATCGAACGGTTTCGCCAACAGTTGCATCCCGATTGGCAGTCCGCTCTCGGTAAACCCGCACGGGATCGACGCGCCGGGAATCCCCGCCATGCTCGCCGGGATCGTGAAGATGTCCGACAGATACATTTGGAGCGGGTCGCCCGTCTTTTCGTTCAGTTTGAAAGCGGGCGTCGGCGTCACGGGCGAGACGATCAGGTTGAAGTTGTCCCACGCTCGGTCGAAGTCGCGTTTGATGAGTGTCCGCACCTTCTGCGCCTTGAGGTAGTAGGCGTCGTAGTAGCCGGAACTGAGCGCGTACGTGCCGATCATGATGCGTCGCTTCACTTCCGTCCCGAAGCCCTGCCCGCGCGTTTTGCGGTACATGTCGATCAGGTCGGTCGCGTTTTCCGCGCGGAACCCGTAACGCACGCCGTCGAACCGCGCGAGGTTCGAGGACGCCTCCGCAGGGGCGATGATGTAGTAGGTCGCAACGGCGTACTCGGTGTGAGGCATCGAGATTTCGTCCGTCGTCGCGCCCATCTCCTCGAACTTGGCGATGGCGGCGCGGACAGAGGCGGCGATCTCCGGGTCGAGTCCGTCCACGAAGTACTCGCGCGGGATGCCGATCCGCAGCCCCTTCACATCGGGAACGAGACTCTTGGTGAAATCGGGCGTTGTCACGTTCGCGGAGGTCGAATCGAGCGGGTCGTGTCCGCAGAGGGCGTTCAGCAGGAGCGCGCAGTCCGTCACGTCTTTGGTGAAAGGACCGATCTGGTCGAGCGACGACGCGAACGCCACCAGCCCGAACCGCGAGACGCGCCCGTACGTCGGCTTCATC
>JAQBWJ010000032.1 GCA_027625215.1 Candidatus Poribacteria bacterium | reverse complement strand
ACGCTCGCCGCCTCTTTCGCCCGACGGATCCACTCCCAATCGGCGTTGCCTTTGAACATCTGCTGTCGCGTGCGCCCGTGAAAGGTGATCGCCCGCGCGCCCGCGCGTTCCATGCGCTCAACGGTGTCGTAGACGCTGATCGTGTTCGTGTCCCACCCAAGTCGCGTCTTCACGGTGACGGGGATGCCGTACGGCTTCATCGCCTCGACAACGGCGGCGGTCATCTCCTCCATGCGCTCCGGGAAGCGCAGCAGCCCCGACCCCGCGCACGATTCCTCGTCGCCGTTGGCAATCTTCTTGACGGGGCAGCCGTAGTTGATGTCGAGAATGTCCGGTTGGAAACGCGCGACCTCATTCGCCGCTTCGACCATCCCCTCGACGCGGTTGCCGTAGATTTGGATGCCGAAGGGACGCTCGCTCTCGGAGAAGGCGAGTTTCTCGGTGACGCGCGAGATGTGGCGCACGATGCCCTCCGCCGGGACGAACTCGGTGTACATGATGTCCGCGCCCATCCGCTTGCAGAGCAGTCGGAAGGGGAGGTCGGTCACGTCCTCCATCGGGGCGAGGAGTACCGCGCGGTCGAGTTCGATGTTGCCGATGCGCGCCATGTCAATCCGTCCTATACGTCAAACCGTGATTCCATCCCGAAGTCTAGCACCGCGCCGAGCGGATCGGCAAACGGGTGTTCCGCCCCCGCGTGAACGTTTCGCGCCTTGCGACGCGCCGACGATTCTCGTATCGTGGAACGTGTCAACCGAATCAGCAGTGTACTCTGCGCTCCTATCGTAGATGGAACTTCCCCTCATGCTCGCCTCGCTCTGTTACGACGTGGAAGACCTCGTCTCGCCCGAAAGCGACGACGTTGCCCGTTGGATCGCCGAAACGCTCACCGACGTCGGCATCCGCGCGACGTTTTGGATCGTCGGCGAGAAGGCGCGTCTGCTGCGCGAACGCGGACGCGACGACGTGATCGAGGCGATGAAGCGACACGAATACGGCTTCCATTCCACCCTCCATTCGATCCACCCGACCATCGTGGAACGGTGCGAGGAGAGGTCGTTCCTCGACGCGCTCGAAACGCTCATCGAGAAGGAGTCTCCCGGCTGGCGCGAGACGGAGGCGGTCTTGGGTCGCCGACTGATCGGATGGGCGACCACGGGCGGATCGTGGGTCCCGTCGTTGTGCGGATTGATGCACCAGTTCGGCGGCGTCCACGCCTACACGCAAGCCTGTTTCGGCGATCACAGCGTCGTGTGGTACGGCAACTGCCTCAACTTCGGGCAGTTCATCGGTGGGTGGGACTCTATCTACGAGTCGGAAGAGGCGTTTCGTCGCGGCATGGAGCGGTTGGATCGGTCGCTGGACGCCGCCGCGTTCTCCTCGAAGGCGTGGGTCGGCGTCTTCGGCGGACACCCGACGCGCGTCATCTCGCAGGATTTTTGGGACGGCGTCAACTTCTCCAAAGGCGCAAACCCGCCCCGCGAGGACTGGAAGCCGCAGCGGTTCATCTTAAACGACGCGATGAACGCCGCGCCGCAACGCTTCCGCGAGTTCGCCGCTCGGCTCCGCGCCGACGACCGCTTTCGCTTTCACTCCATCGGCGATATCGCCCGGCAGTTCGACGCGCAACGTTCTCACTGCGACGCAACCGAACTCCGCCAAATCGCGCGACGCATTCTGGATGAACGACGACCACTTTTCACCGAGTCGTTTTCCGCCGCCGAAATCGCCGTGATGCTCTCCAACGCCGTCCTTCACCGCGAATCGTCGCGCTTCAACCGATGGGTCGTCTTTGGACCCAACGAGTCGCCGCCGGACTCGCGCTCCCAGTCCGCGACGCGCGCTCAACTGAACGCCATCGCGCGGCGGTTGCTCGACGATGTGACGGCGACGGGCTGTCTTCCATCGCAGTTCGAGGCGGCGGGCGCGCCCGTCACGATTTCACAGGCGATGTACGGGCTGGCGACGCTCGTCCATGAGCCGTCCGCCGACCGCATCGAACTGCCGACGCTCCCGCCCTATCCGCCCATCGGCGACCAGATCGCGGACGGCGCGCGCAAGGCGATTCACGGGTGGCAGATTCATCCGCCGCTGCTGGAGTTGGGCGCGATTGAGGAAGCGGCGCGGTTGCAGGCGTGGACGCTGAAACCGGCGTGGCATCAAGATGCGCTGCCGTGGGGGTGAGTCGTTACGGGGGTATCAAGTCTCACGATGTTGAACGTGTTCGACTATGTCGAACGGTTTGCCCACCCTCACCCTAGCCCTCTCCCGTCAAGGGAGAGGGAACTCGAAATCAGTTGGCGCGCGGGTCGGTGAGGTCGTCGAGACCGCAGCGGAGCGCGACACAGATCGACGCGAGCGCGTCCGACTGGGTGCGCGACCGTTGCAGCATCAGCGCCGAATAGAGCGTCGATTTGCCCACCGTCTTCCGCAGCCGATCCATCGTCATGCCGCGCGTGCTCATGACCCGTTGAAACTTGTCGAGATTCGGGATGCGTTGCGCGTAGCCGTTCATGTCCGTTCCGTCTCCACGTTGCCGCGTTTGGAATGTCGCACACTCATATCAACGCGGCTTGAGACGAAAAGTTGCGGATCAGATGCCGAAATCCTTGTAGCCCGCCGTCAATCCGCCGTCGATGGTGAAGATCGCGCCCGTCGCAAACGAGGCTTCGTCCGACGCGAGGAACAAGGCGCAGTTCGCAATGTCCTCCACCGTGCCGAGCCTTCCGAGCGGGTAGAACTTGACGAGATCGTCCCAAATCTCCGGCTTCTCGGCGAGGATCGGTCCCCACACTTCCGTCTGAATCGTGCCGGGACAGATCGCGTTCACCCGGATTTTGTCGCCGCCGAGTTCCACCGCCATCGACTTCGTGAGCGCGATCACCCCGCCCTTCGCCGCGCTGTACGGGTGAATCCCCTGCAACCCGATCAACCCGTTCACCGACGCGACGTTCACGATGCTGCCGCCGCCTCGCGCCCTCATCATGGGGGTCGCCGCGAGCGAGCAGAGGTACGTCCCCTTCAACACGACATCGAGGTTCGGTTCCCACCGTTTCTCGGTGATGTGATGCGTCGCGCAGACGGCGTTGTTCACCAACAGATCGACGCCGCCGTACGCCCGTTGCGTCTCGGCGAACAGGCGTTCCACGTCCTCGTCGTTTGAGATGTCCGCTTGGACGAACACGGCGTCGCCGCCCGCGTCGCGGATTTCGGCGACGGTCGCTTCGCCGTTCTCGGCGTTCAAATCGTCCACGACGACGCGCGCGCCCTCCGCCGCGAACCGCATCGAGACGCCCTTGCCGATGCCGCGTCCCGCGCCCGTCACAACGGCGATCTTTCCTTCCAGCCGCATCGCCAAGTCCTTTCTACGTTCGTTCATCAGTGCGTTGCCGATTGACTCTTTGAGAAAACGGGTCGGGCGGCGACGGCAGCGGAACTTTACGTCGTCAACCAACCACCTGTCATCGTGGAGGCGACTCCTGTCGCCGACATGGAGATACCGCCTGTCGTATCGATATAAGGAGACGAAATCTCACGTCCTGGCTTGGTTGCCAAACGATCTCTCGTGATTCATCCTGCTCCCACTTCTCCTCAAGCGTCCCAGTGAGGAGACATGAAGCAACCATACAACGATCTCCGAAGTTCCACATCGGCGACGGTTGAAGGCGAGTGATTCCCTTCGACTGCGCTCAGGACAGGCGTCGGCACGGAGCCCTCAGAACGACACAGTAGAGGCGTTGGGGAAACGGCGACGTATTGAACATGGGGGCGATTATTTTAGAATCGCCGTGCCTGTCGGGAACGACACCGCCGTGTTTTCCATCGTGTAGACGACCATCGTCGCCGCGTCCGTCGGGATGGAGGCGGTCGACACTTTCAGCGTGGAGGGCGCGGGCGCGTCGTCCGGCGTCGCTTCGACGGTGATCCGCGCCTGCGCGCCGGAGAGATCAACCGGGAAGGTAAAGCCTTTGGGCGCGTTGGCGAGGAAGTCTTCGCCGGGAAACGTCGGACTCGGCATGATGCCGCCGTGCGGTTCGGAGTTGTCGGAGAAGTCCGCATGGGTGAACGTCCCGGTCGAAACGGGGACGCCGTTCACGACGACCCAACCCTCGTAGACCCAACCCTCCGGCAGCCGCGGCAAGTTCAACCCTTTGGTCGCGCCTTCCGATGTCGGTTCCATCCACCAGATGCCGCTCTTTTCGTCCGTCGTCACCTCATTCGATGGGGTTGCGAGGACGAACTTGCCCGAAGCGTCGGCGAAGTTGTCGCGCAGCGCCGCCGGGTGATCGATCTTCAACTGCGCCGTGTTCGAGACGACGTTGCCGCCGAGAATGTGCGTCAAGGAGGGATAGGCGTCGTCGTCGCCCGTCGATTCCACCGAAATGACGATGGCGGCTGCGCCCGCGATGCTTCGACTCAGTTTGAACTCGCCGAGCGGGACCGCGTTGCCGTTCATGTCGACGAGCGAGCCGTCCGCGCCGACGTTGAACTTGCCCGTCGAGACGGGTTCGCCCGCGACGACCGCCCAACCCTCGTAATGCGACCCGCCTTGCAGCGGACTCAGCCCGCTAAACGAAAGCGCGACCGACTTGCCGCCAGCCGCGCTGATTTTGTTGGTGTCGTCGTCGTTGCAGCCCATCGCCGTCGCGCCGATCACGAGTCCGATCAAACCGAGGTTCAACCAGCATTGACGAACCACTTTGAGGGATCCCCCTTCGGAGGCTTCGAGAGTCGTACCGAAAACCATCCGGTGAAACTGCCAAATTCAGCGCAGACTGATGCGATTGCTCGGATTGGGAAGCAAGAGGATTTCGCGGTCATGTTTCATGAGTTAGGGCAGGTGGCAAAGTCCTTTCTCGGTGGCGAAGGGCTCGTGATGCTGCGGGTGAGCGATACGGGTTCCGCGTTGTTATCAAATTACGGCGCGATCTATGAAGTTGAGTTGGGCGAGAGTGAGACGTACATCGTTGATACGGGGCACCTTGTCGCGTTTGACGAGAGCGTCCAGTACCGCGTCAAGAAGGTCGGCGGGTTGAAATCGACCCTGTTGAGCGGCGAGGGACTCGTCTGCGAGTTCACCGGACCCGGCAACGTGATGATTCAGACCCGCAGTGAGGACTCGTTCCTTGCGTGGCTGATCCCGCATCTGCCGATTGGATCGGGTGAATGACGTAAAATTACTCGAACGTTCGTGGGTTCCCATCACCCATATCAAGCCGACAAGTTAGCTTTCCGGTTGATGAGAACGCCGCGTAGATCGTCTTCGACGCCGTGACGATGCGCGCGCCTCGGAAATCACCCGTTCCACCCGCGGAACCCTTGATCGACATCGCACCCTCGTCGTCGTCCAAGACCAGGACGTGAAGGAACTCGTGTCGTGTGCTGTCTCCATTTGACACGACCTCGATTCTTGCGACGCCCGCCGCTCCAGGGTTGAAGTCCGTCTTCTCGACAGGAGGATAGTTGACGCCGTTCACCTCAAACTCATGTCCGGGACCACCGATGACGCGGGAGATGCCGTCACGCGGGAGAAGCGTCCAGACGCTGAGCGAGGCGTTGTCGTTCGCAACGCGCCACGCGCGCGGCGTGGTATGGAGAATCTCCTCCGGCATCCGCGCCGTATGGAGCAGCCATCGCGTTTCAAAATCGGGGTCGGACGTGTCGATGCGGTCGTAGACAATGAAGATGTTCGGCTTGATGTAGAGGAACGCGCGTTCGACCTTCTTCACTTTGTGGGATGAGTAGGCGTTCGTTGCGTCGCCGACGAGAAACGTGAGGTCGTCTTCGATCACGACGGTCGAGTACGTTCCGCGTCGATAGGCGTCGTCGCTCAGATCGGACATCCCGTACAACCCGCCGACGTACAGTTGCCCTCCGTCATTCGCGCCTTGACCCGCGCGTCCACCGCCCCATGTTCCCGCGCCGAACTGTTCCTCCGGGTCGATCACGACGACGGCGTTGTGGGCGATCGTGCGGGCGTAGTAGTTTCCGCGATGGCTCGTTCCCTCATAGACACCGCTATCGACGGCGAGCAATCCGCCTTTGTGGATGACGAACGAGTTTGCGTCGGCGTGTTGATGTCCGCCCCACCACCAAGGGGCGTTGACGAACAGGGCGAACGTCGCGTCCTTCGTCCAGTCGCTACGCATCGACGCCCAGCCGATCCCACCGAAATGGCGTGATGTCGGGAGTTGTTCGGGGGTGATCGTCTCGACGGACGGGTCGTACCAGACGACGTAGTGCCACCACGAACTGCCGTCGCGGACGTATCGCGCGCCGTTCGCTTTGCGGCGGGTCGCCTCGTCACGGAGGTGGTTCACCCAGTAGTTGGCGACGCCGTCCTTGCGCCGCGCGCCGACAAGGGCAAGGTAGGAGGCGTTCGCCTCGCTGAACGAGTCGCTCCCGTGAATGTCGGCGACGGCGACCCAACTCTCATCATGAGGGCGCGTGTTGTAGAGTTGGAAGTGCCCTTCGCCGTCCAGTCCCTTGAAGTCGCTCCACAGGTCTTCGCCCGTCGCGGACTGCCACAGTTCCACCAAATGCGCGAACTCGTACGTGAAGAAGGCGTGGTAGGACATGCTTTCGTGCCAGCCGCCCTGACCGCCGTTGACGAGCTCGTGGGCGGGCATCATGTGGTTGACGAGCAGGTCGAGCCCGTCGAGCGCGAACGTTTCCGCCGCCTCGTCGTCAATGCCTTCGCCGTACAGGGCGATGCCGACGTAGAGGTTGGGCCCGTATTCGAGGTAGAGGTGATTGTTGAAGTCGGAGTGTCGCCAGGTGCCGTAGTTCTTCTTCGCGTTGCGGATGGCGGCTTGGGCATAGCGGGTCTTTTGGTCGTCGGTGAGGTCGTCGTAGAGCCAGTCGTAGGCGAAGGCGAGCCCTTTGGCGATGCGGGGCCACGTCCAGAAGTCGCCTTCCGCGTCCACGAGGTAGTCGGCGATCTTGACGGCGAGGTTCAGCGCGGCGGGGTCTTCGGAGAGGCGGTAGGCAACGCTCGCCGCCATCAGTTGGTTGCCCGTCGACCAGAGGTTCGTGTAGTAGTGGTCGGCGGCGACCCACTCGGTCAGCCAGCCGTAGGACTCGGCGATTTCGGGGACCGACTCGATGCGGCGACGGAGTTCGGGCAAGTCCGACTCGTGGAAGAAGATGCGCGGGTGGTCGGCGGCGATCTTCGACAGGCGCGGGCGGAGTTGGGCTTGGGCTTCGGGGTCGCGTCCGCGCAGGTCGGGGTATGCGGCGTACGCCGACGCGCCGATCAACAGTAGGGCGCAGACCGTCATCACCATGGGGGCTTTCATCGTCGCTCCGTGAAGGTCGGGTGTTGCGGGATGCGTCGTAGCAACCCCTCTCTTATAGCACTCGATCTTGGTCACGGGCAATTACGGCGGCGGTTCGAAATGCAACATCGTTCACATTGCGGCGCGTCTTCAAAATAGCCCGCTCCGCCCGCCCTGTGCTATACTTCGCCCAAACAAATCCGCGACCCCTCGTCCATTTCTCCGACGACAAGGCAAAGTTTAGGGAGACTCCTCCGATGAGCGAACAGCGGTCCGACGACCGTCCTCACGTCGAAATCTACGACACGACCCTCCGCGACGGCAGCCAGGGCGAGGGCATCGCCTTTTCCGTCGAGAGCAAGATTCGACTGTTGCAGGAGTTCGACAGCATCGGCATCGACTTCGTGGAGGGCGGTTGGCCCTTCTCGAACCCCCGCGACATGGAGTTTTATCGACGCGCGAAATCGTTGGACTTGAAGCACGCGCAGGTCGTCCCCTTCGGCAGCACCCGCCGCAAAGGGATCGACCCCTCCGACGACCCGAACCTCCACGCGCTCCTCGAAACGGGCTGCCGCCATACGACGATCTTCGGCAAAAGTTGGGACCTCCACGCGACGGAGATTCTCGGCGTCACGCTGGACGAAAACGTCGAACTGGTCCGCTCGTCCGTCGCCTACTTGACGGAACAAGGCACCCAAGTCATCTACGACGCAGAACATTTTTTCGATGGCTACAAGCGCAACCGCGAGTACTGTCTGCGTACGCTCCACGCGGCGGTTGAGGCGGGGGCGATCCGACTCGTTCTCTGCGACACGAACGGCGGCACGATGCCGCTTGAAGTCGCCCAAATCGTCGGCGAAATCCGCGCGACCTTCCCCGACATCCCGACCGGCATCCACACGCACAACGACGCGGGCATGGGCGCGGCGAACGCGGTCATCGCCGTTCAGCACGGCGCGACCCACGTTCACGGGACGTTCAACGGCTACGGCGAACGCAGCGGCAACGCGAACCTCACCTCCATCGTGCCGAACCTCGAACTAAAACTCGGCTACCACTGTCTGCGAGAGGGCGGGCTGGAGGAACTCACTCGAATCTCCCGGCTCGTCAGCGAGTTCGCCAACCAACCGCACGATGAGCGGCAACCGTACGTCGGGCGGACGGCGTTCGCCCACAAGGGCGGCGTCCACATCGACGCGGCGCGGAAGAATCCGCTGTCGTACGAACACATCCGCCCCGAAGCGGTCGGCAACCAGCAGCGCATCCTCATCTCCGACCAAGCGGGCAAAAGCGCGATCATCGACAAGTTGGAACGCGACTACCCGCACCTCGACAAACGCTCGCCGGAAACGCAGCGCGTCTACGATAAACTCAAAGAGGCGGAGCAGTACGGCTACGAGTTCGAGGGCGCGGAGGCGTCGTTCTTCCTGCTGGCGCAGAAGGCGATGGGCGAGTACACGCCGTCCTTCGACCTGCACGGCTTCCGCCTCATCATCGAGAAGTTCGAGCGGTTCGACATGCGCGCCGAAGCGACGATCAAAGTCCGCGACCCGAACGGTCTCGAAGAACACACCGCCGCCGAGGGCGACGGACCCGTCAACGCGCTCGACAACGCCCTCCGCAAGGCGTTGGAGACGTTCTACCCCTCGCTGAAAGACGTGTCGCTGGTCGATTACAACGTGCGGGTGTTGGACTCGCAGGCGTCGACGGCGGCGCGCGTCCGCGTGCTGATCGAATCGACGGACGGCGAGGAGACGTGGGGAACGGTCGGCGTCTCGGAGAACATCATCCAAGCCTCGTGGAACGCGCTGGTTGATAGCCTCGAATATAAGATTTACAAGGACTCGCGGCGCGGCGCGGAGGTCTGATTTGCTGCGTTGGACAAATCCACCGATTCGGCTTTTTCACGGAACGTTGTCTCAGCATGTGTCGTCCATCTTGAGCGGGATTGATCTCAATAAGTGCAATCCCAAATCGGATTTCGGTCGGGGTTTCTATCTGACGACCTCGTTTGATCAAGCCGATGATTGGTCGGATAAAATGGCATTGACGTATCGTCGAACTGCAGCCGTGATGCAGTTTGATGTGCACAGGGATCAACTGGCGAAACTTGACATCTTACTGTTCGTTCGCCATGATGAGAAAGCAGATGACTTTTGGCAATTTGTCGAGCATTGCCGAACAACGATCATTCCGAATCACGGACGAATAGAAGATGCTGGTTGGTACGATCTCGTGGCGGGTCCGGTTTCGCAATCGTACAATAGGCGGCTGGCACATTCAGAGTACGATCAGTTCAGTTTACACACGGACCTCGCGCTCACCATCCTACGTAACGCGAAGCAGGTGAAGTGATGCACTATCAGCACAAACGCGCG
>JAQBWJ010000031.1 GCA_027625215.1 Candidatus Poribacteria bacterium | reverse complement strand
AAGCCGTACACCCACGTCTTGCGCGGCAGATCGCGACGCTCCCCGATGACGCCGAAGAACAGACGGTCGTCGTCGGCGTACCCGTCGTACGGGTCGCGCGCGTAGTTTCGTCCATAGCCGGTGTTCGCGCTGAGAACGGTTGAGTCCGGGTGAGCCGACTTCCATTTGTCCCACCGCGTATGGGCGACGGGGAGAATATCGAGCCGGACACCCGTCCTAGGTCCCACAACGGCGCGACCCAACGCTTGTTGCCATAACGAGGGTGTTTCCGTGTCCCTGTCGTACATCAGCAAGTCGCTGTTGTGGAGCAAACCGGAGACGCCGAATTCAAGCGAACGGCCCTGAACGTTTGCGTCGAGTACAATGCCCGTTCCGCAGAGCGGACAGTACGTGACCGCAATCCGCTTGCCGCCGAGTTCATCATTCACGATCTCGTGCCAATTTAGGATTTTGAGGGGGTACGCGCGCGTTTCGCCGTTCAGCGAGACGCCGAGCACCACGTCGTCGTCGTCCAAATAGTCCGCCGCCGCGAGTGGAATGACTTTGGGGTCCGTCAGCGCGGGAATCCCATCTTTCGGCGGGCCGCCGTGCGCGATGTCGCCGAGCGGGATTGTGTGATTCACCCCGTCAGGAAAGAACTCAGGGAACTGCGCCCTCACTCTCGGATCAACGGCATCGTCAATCTGAGCGGGCGCGCCCAAAACATCCGTCTGCGCTTCGGCGCAGCCCAAGACCGACATAAGAAGGGAAATGACCAAACCGACCGCGGTGCGGCCACCAACGCGCATCATGAACTCCTTTGCGGTCAACTTGAGGGACGAGGGATATGGCGCGTTACGCAAACCGGATCGGAATGGATGACGCGATTACCCGTTCGCCGGAGCAAAGTCCATGTCCGACGCCTCGCCGTTGGGGACCCATGTGTCGCGCAGTTGCCCCAACGCCTGCTTTTCGATCTGGCGGATGCGCTCGCGGGTCAGGTTGAACTGCCTGCCCGTCTCTTTCAGCGTGAGCGGTCGTCCGTCGTCGATGCCGAAGCGCGCGCGGAGAATCGCCTGTTCTCGCGGCGGCAGCACGTCGAGGAGACGCGACACCTCCTCTTTACGCAGAAACTTCTCCCACCACCGTTCGGGTCGCTGACCGTCATCCTCCAGCACGTCGCAGTAGGTCATGTGACCCGGCATCGGCAGTTCCATGTCGATGGAGACGTAATCGTACGAAACGCTCGACAAAAATTCGACCTGTTCGGGAGTCGTTTCGAGCTCATCCGCGAGTTCGACCGAGTCCGGCTCGCGCCCGAACTTTTGTCGAAGTTGGGTTTGCTGACGCTCCATTTTGGAGGTGCGCGCCACGATGTGTTCGGGGAGACAGATCAGGCGCGAATCGTACGACAGCGACCGGAGGATGGCTCGACGAATCCACCAGACGGCGTAGGTGCTGAACCGATAGCCTTTGTCGGGATCGAACCGCTCAACCGCCTGAATCAGCCCGATGTTGCCTTCCTGCACCAGGTCGATCAACGGAACGTTCGGGTGGGCGTAGCGCGTCGCGATTCGCACGACAAGTCGCAAGTTCGACTGCACCAACCGAGTGAACGCCTCTTGATCGCCCTCGCGGGCGAGCCCACCCAACTCAATTTCCTGTTCGTGAGTGAGCAACGGGATTTGCGAGATGCGCGCGATCCATTGTGAGAGCGCTGCCGGATGGCTGCGAACGCCCGACTTGTCGGAACTCGTCCGCGATTCCCGGCGCGTTTTGTTGGATATTCCCGCCATGAACTCCACCTCCCTTTTGGGGCTCGTCGTGTCAGATAGCGGTTGCGAGATGCGCGCGAGACAGATCGTCCGACCACGGTGGGACGGTCTGGGTTGCGGATCACGGCGACCCGCAACCAGTCCGTCTCGCCAGTCGCTATTTGCAGACGCCGCAGCCTTTTTTCGCGTCGCCGCAGCCTTTTTTCGCGTCGCCGCAGCCTTTTTTCGCGTCGCCGCAACCGCACGCGCCGCAACCGCATGCCATCATTCCGTCTTTCCCGGGTTCGACGCCCGTGCCGAGCGTCACGTCGAAATCGAGCATCACGTCATTCGACAGTTTCATCAGCAGGAACTGCGGACGTTCGATCTTGTAGTCGCCGAGTACCAATTTGAAACTGCCGACCACCTTCAGCAGATCGCCCGGACGCACGTTCTTCGTCACGTCGGTCGCTTTGAAGTAGGTGATGCCCAGCCGCGTCACGGTGATCTCGCGCTTGACGCCGTGAAGGTCAAGCGTTCCCTTCGCGTCCACGAAGGTCTCCTTGCCGTCCGTCAACCCTTTGACCGACGTTTTGACTTCCCGCTCGCCTTGCATCGTGATCGTGTACGCCGCGACGACCTCGTTCAACCTGAACGTCACCTTCGGGTACTGTCCCGTGTGAAGGAAGTTGTCGCGCATGTGCTGGTCGCGCAACGTGATGCCTGAGTCGAGCGTCGTCAAGTCCACTACGAACGTCGCCATCACGGTCTTTTTACCGACGATGTTCGCTACGTCCTTCACGTTGATATGCGCCCACGTCTTCTTCGCTTTGCCGACGATCTTCTCAAGCGGGGCTTTGGAGGTGAACGTGACAATGTCGCGCGCGTCCGCCGACGCATGGAAGTTCGTGCCTTCCTCCGTTACCTCGTCCATCTGCGCGCGCGTCGATCCAACGAGCGCGACGCCCATCGCCATTGCGACCACGAGATACCGCGCCAACGGTAGTGTCCATCGTTTCATGGTTTATTTGCTCCTTCCGAGTCCGAACCTCGGTTCAATGTGGTTGCCGTGCGTGCGATCCGAACGACTCTCAAGAAAACGATCCGTCCTAGAGAAACGTTGGGTCGATCGTTGGGATCACAGTACATTGACATCGAAGCCGGGTGAAAGGTATCGCTGAAAGACCGAAACTCTGCGAGACGATTTTCGTCCGAAGTTGCCCCGACGCCTCCCTATGTCGGATAGTCTGTTAGAGGCAGGTTCCATGCCAAACGCTTGACCAATTAGGATTGGTGTGATGTCGTCTTCGCCGAACGCGCGCCCGCTCGACGCGCTGCTGCAAGAGGTGCAACCGTCCGTATTCGCGCTCTGTTACAGGCTTGTCGGCTCCATCGAGGACGCCGAAGACCTTGCCCAAGAGTCCCTTTTCAAGATGGCGAGGGGGTACGAGAACTTCGAGGGACGCGCCCAATTTCGGACGTGGGCGCACCGCATTACGACGAATACGTGCTATAACTTCCTCAAATCTGCCCGAAAACGTCGAGAGATCGTCGTACCCGACCCATTGGAAACGACGGACGAGTTTCTCAAAGCGGTCGATCCCGACCTCGACGCGGACGAGTTGCGCGAAAGCCTTGAGTTCTCGTTCATCTGCGTTCTGCAAGAGTTGTCGCCGTTGCAGCGATTGGTCGTCGTGTTGCGCGACGTGCTGGGATGGTCGGTCGCCGAGACGGCGGAGGCGTTGGGTTCCGCGCCCGCGCCCGTGAAGAACATCCACTCAAGGGCGCGCAAGCAACTGAGAAAAGGTCGCCCGGCGCGTCGTCTGTTGTCGGGTTCTCACCCCGACGCCGAGGCGTTCATGCGGAAGTTTGCGAAGGCGCACGTCGCCGCCGATATGGACGCGATCCTCAACTGTTACGACAACCAGTCGGTCGTCGTCTCCTTCCCAACGACGCGCTATCGCGGTAAAACGGAGATCGAGTCGTTTTACGCGCCGGTGATCGACGGGAAGATGCCGACGCTGTTCATCGGCGTGAAGATGAACGGACGGTTGAGCGCGGCGTGTTATCATCCCAATAAACACGGGAGTTTGCAGCACACGGGCGTCGCAATTCCGGAGATATATCGCCCGTTGAACCCGTTTGCGTCGCCGAGAATCCACCAAGTTTTTTGGGCGTTTCAGCCGGAGCACTTCAAACGGGCAAATCTGCCGTCCGTGATCGACTCGGCGGAGGATGCGAAAAAGGTCGGACAACTGTTATAAACTATGGCGAGATTTCGGAGATTGTCATATCGCAAGGAGGGGTGACGATGTTGGACGAGCGACACCTAGAGCATCAACTGACGAACGACGAACGCGACTTCTTTGAGGAAAACGGTTATCTCATCATCGAGGACGCGATTCCGCCGGAGATGGTGAAACGGCTCGAAGAGGCAATCGACATCATCTGGCACAACCCGCCTCACGACGACAACGACAAACGCGCCCACCACCCGCCCGCCGATCTGACGCGCAACTTCTTCTTCCCCAACTTTCTCTGGCGCAACGACCTGTTCGCCGACCTGCTCGACTGGCACACGACGTTCCCGAAGGTGTGGGGTATTCTGGGGTGGAACATCTACTCGTACCACTCGCACTTCATCATCACCCCGCCGGAAGTGGACGCGGGCAAAGAGGCGCACACGTTCGGCTGGCATCAGGACAGCGGGCGCGTCAATTCCGAGTTGGAATCGTCGCCGCGTCCCCGTCTCTCGTTGAAGATCGCCTATTGGCTTTCCGATGTGACATTGCCGGAACACGGCGGGTTGTGGATCGTCCCAGGCAGCCACAAGATGGACCGACTCGACCGCCCGACGGACGGCGTTTCTCAACCGAAAGGCGCGATGCCCGTCTTGGCGAAACCGGGATCGGCGGTCTTCTTCGACCGACGGA
Organism: Candidatus Poribacteria bacterium; assembly: GCA_027625215.1. GTDB lineage: Bacteria > Poribacteria > WGA-4E > JAQBWJ01. Next base: position 4,992 of record JAQBWJ010000031.1, on the reverse strand, counting down.
CGTGGCACGCGCGCGGGCTGAACTCGTCCAACGTGACGCGCAAGGGGCTGTTCTACGGGTACGGCTTCCGTTGGATTCGCCCAAAAGACGACATGACGATCCCGCAGTCGCTGTTGGACCGCTCCGACCCCGTGCGTCGTCAACTGCTCGGCGACGGGACGTGCGGCAACGGGTACTACTCCCCGACGGACGAGGATGTGCCGCTGAAGGTGTGGCTGGAAGAACACGGCGTCAAGTTGTGATGAGGCTAGGCGGAGAGGCGCGTTAAGGCGGCGCGCAGTTCGGTGAGAGAGCGGATCGTCGCGTCCGGCTCAACCGATTCCTGCCCGTCGAGGTTGAGCCAGATCGATTTCAGCCCGGCGTTCTTCGCCCCGATGATGTCGCGTTCGAGGCTGTTGCCTACCATGACAGTTGTTTGGGGCGTCGCATCCATGCGGGCGAGCGTTTCATAGAAGACCGTCGCGTCGGGTTTTCCAACACCGAATTCGCCCGTGACGACGATCACGTCGAACCGCGATTCGATCCCCACATTGGCGATCTTCTCGCGTTGAACGGAGGACGCGCCGTTCGTCAGCAGCGCGAAACGGTGGTCTCGGCGCAAGTCGGTCAAAACAGGCTCCGCATCGGGAAACAGCGCGTGCGTCGCCAGCACGTTTTGCCGGAACGTGGTCGTCAACTCCGTTGCCAACGCCTCATCGCGGATACCGAAGTCTTCCAGCGCGTTCGACCACGACATGCGTTGATAGCCGGGCGTCCAGTCGCGCAAGTACGCCAACGCGCCCGACTCGGACGAGAAATCGCCCCAAAGTCCCTCCCACGAACTGACGCCGATGTTGCGGCATCGCTCGAAGATCGGCGCGCCGTGCCACAATTCCCGCGCCCGTTCCTGCACCGCTGCGACCAGTTTCACCGGATCAACGCCGCGACTCGCCGCCAACCGACACGTTTCCAGATATGCCGCCTCGACGGTGGGCACTTCGGGCATCAGCGTGTCGTCCAAGTCGAATATGATCGTGGTAATGGGCATTTGAGGGGAACCGATCATCATTTAGGAAAGCAGCGCGTCGATCTGTCGCGCCAGTGAAAAATCCTTGTCCGTCAAGCCGTTCGCGTCGTGCGTCGTCAGGGTAAACGTGACGCGGTTGTAGACATTCACGATGCCGGGATGATGGTTCGCCCGTTCCGCGTAAAAGCCGACCGCGTTGATGAGCATCAGCGCGTCCTTGAAATCGGCGCACGTCACGCTGCGGGCGATTTCGCTGCCGGAACGTTTCCACCCGTCCAATTTACCGAGTTGCGCCGTGATTTCATCTTCGGTTAGTTTCGCCATTTAGGGTATCCTTGTTCCCGTCGGTTCGGGTTTGCGCGCCGTTCAAAAAATAGGAGCCTTTGTGTCATGTGGCGTCGATTGTTGCCACGATTGGAAGCGGTCAGCCTCGGACTCTGGTACGGGGGCGTTCTATTTTTCGCCGCGTTCGTCGCGACGACGGCGTTTTCATCGCTCGAACAACCGCACAGCGGGGTGTTCATCCGCGCCGTCTTCCCCAAATATTACACGTTCGGCATGGTCGCCGGAATCGCAACCGTCTTGCTGACCGTCGCGTCAAAGTATGTTACGCGAGAGTGGGGTATCCGCGCATGGCTCTCGATCTGGTTGACCGTCATCATGCTGGTCTGCACGTCGTTGGGTCCAACATGGATTCTGCCGCGTATGGAAGAACTGCGTGAAATGCGGCATAACGCGCCGCCCGATTCCCAAGAACTGCGAAACGCCGAGCAGTACTATCAGGCGAACCATCGGCTCTCGGTCGCGCTGACGATCATCGTGTTGGCGGTCGGGATGCTGGTCATCTTCATCCCCCGCTCGCCCGCGACGCCTTCCAAACCGACCGACAACGTATGACCTCACCTCGACCGCGATTCCCTCACTACGGCGTGATCGGGTTGATCCTGAATCTCGGCACGCTCGGTTGCACGCTGTACGACCACTTCCAGCCGAACGACGTGTGGGTCGTGCATCGCATCGCCACGTACACGACGCTGCTCTGCTGGTGGGGCTATATCCTCTTTCTGGATGCGTGGATCTATCGCCTGCAAGGTCACTCGCTCCTGATGAATCGTCGCGGTTCGTTTTGGGTCCAGGTTCCCCTGTCGATCTCGGTTTGGATCCTGTTCGAGGTGTACAACTTCCATCTGCGAAATTGGCACTACGAGGGGCTGACGACTTATTATCTCGAACGGTTGATCGGGATGGGACTCGCCTTTGCAACGGTCATTCCCGGCATTTTCCTGACGGCGGAATGGTTGGAGGTCGTTGGGTTTGCGCGTCGGCTGAAAATCGCGCCGATCCGGGTCACGGCGAGAATCTCGTATACGCTGTTCTTTCTCGGACTGTTCTTCGTGATCTTCCCGTTGTTGCTGCCGAGCGAGGCGGCGAAGTACACGTTCGCGCTCGTCTGGGTCGGGTTTGTGTTCCTGTTGGAGCCAATCAACCACGCAAACGGCGTCCCGTCGCTGTTGAAGGACTTGGAGCGCGGGTCGTTGACGCGGAGCGCATCGCTGTTCGTCGGCGGGTCGATTTGCGGGTTTTGGTGGGAATCGTGGAACTTCCTCGCGCCGACGAAGTGGGTCTACGACGCGCCGTTCACCGTCGGGCTCCAGATATTTGAAATGCCGATGGCGGGATTTCTTGGGTTCGCGCCGTTCGCATGGGAACTGTACGCGATCTACCATTTTTGTCGCGCGATCTATCATACAAGCGACCGTCGCCCCGGCGGGTACGTGCAGATGGACGGGGAACCCATCACGGATGACCGTCCCGCGCGTTGATGCCGTTTGCGGACGGTGTTACGATACGACCGAATCGCAATTCGGCGAACCCCAATTTTAGACATGCGACCGATTTCAGCAAGGGAAAGACTCACATGGCGTTTGACACGTTCAAAGTTGACGCGGGACCTCACGCCCGCTCCTATGCGCCCGTAACCATTGGCGTGGCGAAGGGCGGACTCCCCGACAGCGCGCGCGTCATCGACTCTGTGACGGGCGCGTCGATCCCGGCGCAGATCACGCGCGGCGATCAAAACGACTCGTTGACGTTCATCGCGGAGCATCTTGCGAAGGGCGAGACGCGCGTCTACCGCGTCGAGGAAGTGCCCTCCGCCGATTACGTTCTGCTCAACGATGAGGGCGGTTCCATCGATGTGTCCATCGGCGGGAGCGCCTTCACGACGTTTCTCTACTCGAAAGACCACTACCGACCCCATTTTTATCCCGTATACGGCAAGGGCGGCAAGGAAGTCACCGAGACGGGCGCGTCCGACCACAAGCACCATCGTTCGGTGTACGTCGCGTACGGCGAGGTGAACGACGTGGATTTGTGGGCGGAAGGCGCGAACTCCGGTCGCATTGTGAACGAGTCCGTCGAGTCTTCAAGCGGCGCCGTGTTCGGGTCGATCTCGACGGCGAACTCGTGGCAGGACAAAGAGGGCAACGTCCAGATGACCGACGAGCAGCATTGGGTCATCTACAACCTGCCCGAAGACCGCCGCGTCATCGAAGCGACCGTCATCTTCAAGGCGACGCACGGCGATGTGTTGTTCACCGACACGAAAGAAGGCGGCATCATGTCCGCCCGCGTCGCGCCGACGATGAAGGTATCGAACACAGGCACGATCACCAACTCGTTCGGCGGGACAAACGAGTCCGAAACGTGGGGCAAACGCGCGAACTGGTGCGACTACTCCGGCTACGTGGACGGGGCGCATCTTGGGATCGCCATCTTCGACCACATCGGCAACCCGCGCCATCCGGCGCACTGGCATGTGCGGAACTACGGGCTGATGACGGCGAATATCTTCGGTCGAGGCACGTTTGAAAAAGGCGGGCAACTGATCGACGGCGACGGCAAACACCTGTTGAAAGCGGGCGATTCGCTGACGTTCCGATATCAAGTCGTCGTTCACGCGGGCGATTCGGACGACGCCGACCTGAACGGCGCATACCACAACTTTGTGAACCCACCGAAAGCGTCTGCGGCAGAGTAATGTTCCGTTGTCATTCTGAGTACATCATCGCATTCAATGCTGCGTGTTCATCGCGCTACCAACTCACCGCCTGCCATCGTGACGATCTCTCTCCCGAAGTTCAACATCGGCTGGCGATTGCAGGCGAGAGATTCTTAGGCACGAACCACTCAGAATGACACCGATAGCACATGTTAGATTGACGCAATCATTAACGCGGTCTTGTACTCAGAATGACACGGGGAGGGTACAACCGATGGGACATTGAAAGGACATGGACAGCGATGGAAGAGATGGCGGAACGCATCCCGGTGACGATCCTCACCGGATTCTTGGGCAGCGGCAAGACGACGCTGCTCAACTACATCCTCACCGAGAATCACGGGCTGAAAGTCGCCGTGATCGTCAACGAGTTCGGCGAGATCGGCATCGACAACCAACTCGTCGTCGGCGTCGAGGGCGACGGCGACACGATTGAGCTCAGCAACGGCTGCATCTGCTGCTCGGTGCGAGGCGACCTGTTCGACGCGGTGTTGAACCTGCTCAAGAGCGACCGCGAAGTCGAGTACCTCGTCATCGAAACGACGGGTCTGGCGAACCCGCAGCCCATCGCCCAAACGTTTTTCATCCCCGAACTCGAATCGCGCACCTTCCTCGACTCGATCATCACCGTCGTCGATACGGTCAACTTCGACCGGGTGATGGAGGAATCGAACGTCGCCGAAGAACAGATCGGCTTCGCGGACTTCGTGCTGCTCAACAAAGTGGACGCCGCCGACCCGCAAGCGGTCAAAGACGCCGAAGACCGCGTGCTGCAACTCAACCCGTTCGCGCGCATCCTGAAAACGAATTACGGGCGGATCGACCTGAAACTGATCCTCGACGTGGGCGCGTTCACCCTCGACACCCACTTCAACCCCCAAGAGGCGGAGGCGTGGCGCTCCGGCGCGGCGGTGGACGACCACCA